>DYON01000356.1 GCA_020720525.1 Acetofilamentum sp. | reverse complement strand
GAATATTTTTTGAAAAAACCACCAAACAATAATCACAAACTTATCTGTTAACCATTGTCATCCTGCACAGATCCTGAAACCAGTTCAGGATGACGATGCAGGATGACTGTACAATATGAAGACAAACATATAACAGCACACAATGATAGCTCATACCTTCCTTGCAGTCATTCTGAATTTATTTCAGAATCTCTCTTACTGCAAGGAAGAATGTGCTTTTTAAAAGAAAATAAAAAACACAAACCAAACGATTAACTATTGTCAACCTTCGCAGATCCTGAAACAAGTTCAGGATGATGACGCAGGATGACGATACAGGATGATAGATAGTTCAGGCTGACAATGCAGGATGATAGTCCAGAATCGGTAGGGCAGATTAAATTGCTATAAAAAACCTTGTTAGCAAAATTAAGTAGCACCTATTCCAAATCGTCAAACTAAAAAAGTTCACTCAACTCAAGCCAGCGCATTTCCATGTCTTCGATTTGCTTCATCACTTCTGCGTAGCGGGTTGCAACTTCTGTAAGCTTTTGTGCATCGGTGCTGCCGCCATCCATAAACGCCAGCAATGCTGTTTTTTCTTCCTCCAGCTTTTCCATGGTGGTGCTCAACTGTTCAAACTCTTGCTTTTGCTTAAAGGTTGGTTTGTTTCCTGTGTTTTTTGGTTTCTGAGGCTTTTCTTCAGGCTTAGCCGCTGCTTTCTCGAGGTTTTGCTCTTTTAGCTTTTGCAGGCGGTAGGCGCTGTAATTCGAGTAATAATCTTTCACTTTGCCTTTGCCTTCGAAAATGAAAATATGGTCGGCAATTTTATCCAAAAAAGCCCTATCGTGGGTAGCCACCATTAAGCAACCAGGATATTTGAGCAGAAAATCTTCGAGCACATTCAAGGTGTCGATATCGAGGTCGTTGGTGGGCTCGTCCAAAATCAAAAAATTCGGATTGCGAATAAGCGTGATACACAGATGCAGTCGCCGTTTTTCGCCACCACTCAGGTTTTCGTAATAATTGTACTGCGTGTTGTGGTCGAAGCCAAAATACTGCAGAAATTGCGATGCTGAAATCGATGGCGAATCGCCCATGGCAATCTCTTCTGCCACATCTTTCACCACTTCAATCACTCGTTTGCCTTCTTTTACGGGCGGGTTCATCTGCGAAAAGTATCCAAAAACAATAGTTTGACCAGTTTTTAAGCTGCCCATGTCTGGTTTTTCCTCTTCCATGATGATGCGAAAAAGGGTGGTTTTGCCCGAGCCGTTGGATCCTACAATGCCAACTCGTTCGCCACGCTTGAAAATATGACTAAAATTATCGATTACTGGTCCAACTTCTTCGTATTTTTTGTGGATATTGTTTAGCTCCAGAATATTTTTGCCAGTGCGACGTTCTTTAATCTGAAACTCGGGTCTTACTTCGTCGATGCGGCGTTTGGCTTTCAATTCGAGTTCGTAAAACGATTCGATGCGCGATTTCGATTTGTGGGTGCGGGCTTTGGGCATACGTCGCATCCATTCGAGCTCGGTGCGGTAGTTGTTGCGCGCCTTTTCGGTTTCGTTGCGATAGGCTGCTTCGCGCTCGGCTTTTTTCTCGATGAAATAGGGGTAGCCACCGTCGTACTGAAACAGCGTTTGCATATCGAGTTCTAAAATGCTGTCGCATACATTGTCGAGGAAATAGCGGTCGTGTGTTACCAGCAACAAAGCCATTTTTTGCTTTGTCAGAAAATCTTCCATCCACTCAATCATTTCAATATCGAGGTGGTTGGTGGGCTCATCGAGAATGAGCAAATCGACATCGTCAATCAGAACACGTGCCAGCGCGGCTTTGCGTATTTGTCCGCCTGAAAGCGAACTCATTTTTCGGGTCAAATTGCCAATTTGCAAACGCGAAAGCACTTCTTTCACGCGCGATTCGTAATCCCAGGCCGACAAAACATCCATCTGTGCAGTGGCATGGCTTAGCAAACGTTGGTTTTCGGACGAATTGTTGTGCTCCATCAGCGAAATGGCTGTTTCGTAATCGCGGGTGGCTTTCACATATTGGTTGTCGGAAGCCAAAATCACTTCCACAATACTTTGCTCGGGATCGAATTCGGGTGCTTGTGGCAAGTAGGCCACACGGATGTCTTTGCGCAAGGTTACCATGCCCGAATCGGGAATGTCGCGGGCAGTAAGAATATTCAATAAAGTGCTTTTTCCCGTTCCGTTGCCAGCAATCAGAGCCACTTTCTGCCCTTCGTCGATGCCAAAGGAAATGTTTTCGAAAAGCAACTTCTCGCCATACGATTTCGTCAAATTCTCAACCGAAAGATAATTCACCGCTTCTTTTTTGCAAAGGTAGGGAATAAGTTTACAGTATTCAGATGCAATTCCCGACCGAAGCATCGGGATGATGAGTATGAGTGATGAGTAGTCAGTTGTGAGTAGTCAGTTGTGAGTAGTCAGTTGTGAGTAGTCAGTTGTGAGTAGTCAGTTGT
>DYON01000039.1:1847-14772 GCA_020720525.1 Acetofilamentum sp. | reverse complement strand
GCATTAACCGAAAAAGAGTATCCACTTTTGAGCATCGGGTAAAAAAACTCAATGATTCAGATGGCTATATTGACCTACTTTGGAAAGGCACCATTCTCATTGAGATGAAAAGCCGTGGTAAAAATCTCGACAAAGCCTTTATTCAAGCGAAAGACTATCTGCATGGACTTAAAGAATATGAACTCCCAAGTTTTGTTCTGGTATCGGATTTCGACATTTTTAGGTTACATGATTTGGAAGAAAATACCATTGTTGAATTCAGGCTGCATGAGCTTGCAAGCAACGTTCACCATTTTGGTTATTTAATTGGTTATCAAAAGAAAATATATAAAGAACAGGATCCTGCGAATATAAAAGCAGCGGAATTGATGGGAAAACTTCATGACCGCCTTAAAGAAATTGGCTATTCTGGTCATTCTCTCGAGGTTTATCTCGTCAGAATCTTGTTTTGTTTGTTTTCGGAAGACACCACAATTTTTCAAAAACGTCAGTTTCAGGAATTCATTGAGGATAGAACCAGCGAAGATGGAAGCGATTTGTCCGCACGCTTACAAGAGCTATTTCAAGTGTTGAACACGCCACTTGACAAGAGATTTACCAATTTGGAGGAGCATTTGTCCGATTTCCCCTATGTCAACGGGAAATTGTTTGAAGAAATTCTTCCAACTGCAAGCTTCGACACCAACATGCGACATGCGTTGCTCGATTGCTGTCAGATTGATTGGAGCAGAATATCGCCAGCCATTTTCGGTTCCATGTTCCAAAGCGTAATGAATCCGGTTGAACGCCGTAACCTTGGAGCGCATTACACCAGCGAAAAAAACATCCTCAAACTTATCAAACCATTGTTTCTGGATGAATTGTGGAGCGAGTTTGAATTGTGTAAAGGAAATAGGAGTAAACTACTTGCGTTTCAAAAGCGACTCGGATCGCTCAAATTTCTTGATCCCGCTTGTGGTTGTGGGAATTTCCTGGTGATAACATATCGTGAATTGCGAATGCTGGAAATGGAGATTCTGCGCCAATTATACAAAGGTCAGTTTGCCACTTCCCTCGAAGGTATTGTGGAATTAAATGTTGACCAGTTTTACGGTATCGAATACGAAGAATTTCCGGCACGTATTGCCGAAGTGGCAATGTGGCTCATTGACCATCAAATGAACTTAGCTCTCTCCGAAGAATTTGGACAATACTTCGTAAGACTTCCACTGAAAAAATCGGCCAACATCACCATTGGAAACGCACTGATGGTTGACTGGAACTCACTAATAAAAGTAGAATCGATAGAAATAAAATCGGAAAATACAACCGTAACCCTCAATGAGCCTGCCGCTCATGAATACACAACCATACATATCCAAACCCGAAATCTGACCATCATTGATGAACGGAATAAGGAGCCCATTTTACACAAATCAGATTCTCGATTCAATTATATCCTCGGCAATCCGCCTTTCATCGGGTCGAAAATAATGAAACAAAATCAACGCGATGAAATCAGTGCTTTGTTCAACAATATTGATGGCAGTGGGGTTCTTGATTATGTAAGTGGTTGGTATATAAAAGCAGCCCGTGTCATTCAAAACACCGATACAAAAGTTGCCTTTGTCTCAACGAATTCCATAGTTCAAGGCGAGCAAACTGCAGTTATTTGGGGCGCTTTAATCAATTTGTACAACATCCATATTCATTTTGCTCACCAAACCTTCAAATGGAGCAACGAAGCCAAAGGCAATGCCGCGGTTTATTGCGTTATTATTGGTTTTGCCAATTTCGACATTACTGACAAGCGCATTTTTGAATACGAAGATATTAAAGGCGAAGCGCATGAATTAAAAGCGAAGAATATTAATCCGTATTTAGTTGACTCAAAGGATGTTTTAATTCATAAGCGTTCGAATCCATTATGTAATGTTCCAAAAATGAGCTTTGGAAACATGCCATTAGACGGAGGGCATTTGTTGTTAACTGACAAAGAAAAATGCGAATTTGTTTTGAAGGAACCTTTGGTAGAAAGATTTATAAATCCGCTAATTTCAGCACATGAATTTCTTAATGGAGTAAGACGATGGTGCCTTTGGCTTGTCGATGCAGAACCAAGCGAATTGAAACAATTTCCAGAGGTGATAAAACGCGTTGAAGCTGTGAAAAAATTTAGGCTTAACAGTGTTGCTCTTTCAACTCAAAAATTTGCGGCAACACCAACATTGTTTCGTGATAGAAACCAGCCCGAATCATACATTTTAATTCCAAGTACTACATCGGAAAACCGCAAATATATTCCTCTGGGGTTATTTGGTAAAAACGATATAGCAAATAATAGTTGCCATACAATTGCGAACGGCAATTTATTCCACTTTGGAGTACTTATGTCTGCAATGCATATGGCTTGGGTTCGAATGGTATGTGGAAGATTAGAAAGCCGTTATAGATATTCAAAAGATATTGTTTACAATAATTTCCCTTGGCCAGAGCATCCTTCTGAAAAGCAAATTAAATCTATTGAAACAGCTGCTCAAAAAGTTTTAGATGCACGATTACAATTCCCAAAAAGCTCACTTGCCGACCTATATGACCCGATATTAATGCCTCAAGTTCTTGTAAAAGCTCACAACGAACTCGACAAAGCAGTTGACCTTGCATACCGCTCACAGCCCTTTACCAGCGACGCCAAGCGCATGGAATTTTTGTTTGAATTGTATGAGAAATACAATGCTGATTTGTTTACCTCCAAGAAAAAAGAAAGAAAAAAATGAAGTTGCCCGTTTTTGCTTGTTTATTAATTGTTTTCGTGCTGACGTTGCCTGTTTTTGCGCAGCAGCCAACCGTTAAAATAGCTCTACTCAAATACAGTGGTGGCGGCGATTGGTATGCCAATCCAACTTCGTTGCCCAATTTGGTGAAATTCTGCAATTCCAATATGGGAACAACTTTGGCTATAGATGTACCAACTGTCGATCCGGGCAGTCCCGACATTTTCAATTATCCGTTTCTTCACTTAACAGGCCATGGAAATGTGGTTTTTTCGGAAGCAGAAGTCGAAAATTTGCGCTTATACATGCTTTCGGGTGGTTTTTTGCATATCGACGACAATTATGGCCTCGACCAATACATTCGTCCTCAAATAAAACGCATTTTCCCAGAATTTGAATTGGTCGAAATTCCTTTCAATCATCCCATTTATCATCAGCAGTTTTCGTTTCCGAATGGACTTCCGAAAATTCACGAACACGACGGTTTAGCACCCAAAGGCTACGGCATTGTAGTTGATGGACGAATTGTGCTTTTTTACACCCACGAATGCGATTTGGGCGATGGTTGGGAAAGCCCAGATGTTCACAACGATTCGCAAGAAACACGTCTTAAGGCTCTGCAAATGGGCGCAAATATTATCAAGTATGTATTTAATGGCGATTGAGCTTTTATTCCATACGTTTCACTAAATTTGTCAACTTTTTTGAAACTGCATGCTATTTAGCTCAATTACTTTCCTGTATGCTTTTTTGCCAGTAGTTTTGCTGGTCAATTATTTGTCGTCCAAAGAATGGAAGAATACATTCCTGCTGCTTTTTAGTTTGATTTTTTATGCTTGGGGCAATGTTTCCTATACCAGCTTGCTCATCATTTCAATCATTATCAATTATTCTTTTGGTCGTCTGGTTGCAAAAAGTTTGTCGCAAAATAGTAAAAGGAATGCTCGCAACTGGCTTTTTGTGGGTGTTGCTCTGAATATTGGAATTTTATTGGTGTTTAAATACACTGGTTTTTTCATGCACAATCTGAACAAGGTGATGCAGTCGGGAGGTTTCGAGGCCTTGAAAATTCCCGCAATTCTGTTGCCAGTTGGTATCTCGTTTTTTACCTTTCAGGGTTTGTCGTATCTTGTCGATGTTTATCGCGGCACAACCAAGTTGCAACGAAGCTTTATCGATTTGGCCTTGTTCGTTTCGTTGTTTCCTCAATTGATTGCTGGACCTATTGTTCGCTACCACGATGTGGCTGAGCAATTGGCAAATAGATATACACACCGACGAAAATTTTCGCAAGGAGTTGAGCGTTTTTTGATTGGTCTTGCTAAAAAAGTTATTCTTGCCAATTCGTTTGCAGTGATTGCCGATCATGCCTTTGCAGCTGCACCACAATCGCTTTCGAGCGTACAAGCTTGGATTGGAATTGTGTTTTATGCTTTGCAGATTTATTACGATTTTGCCGGATACAGCGATATGGCAATTGGTTTGGGGAAGATGTTGGGATTCCGATTTCTTGAAAACTTCAATTTCCCCTATATCGCCACATCTATTCGTGAGTTTTGGCAGCGATGGCATATTTCGTTGTCGAATTGGTTTCGCGATTACCTCTACATTCCGCTCGGTGGAAATAAAAAAGGACCATATCGTACCTATTTCAATTTATTGATTGTGTTTTTTCTCACCGGCTTGTGGCATGGTGCTGGGATGAATTTTGTCGTTTGGTGGATATGCAATGCCTTATCTTTCCGAAAATTCTTCAAAAGCAGTATTTATTTTCGATGCTTGGCAACACAAATTCAACAACGATATTTTTGTCAGCGAGCAACCCGATATTTACATCCAGTTTGTGATGGAAGGCTTTCTTAGGCAAATGCTCCGCTATTCGCGCGAAGAAAAAATGGCTAACCATGCAGAATAAATAGTTGTCAAAAATACAAAAAATGCAACTTAAAACCATTGTTGTTGTTATATTCGAGTGCAGGAGCAGGAAATTTGATGAAATTGAGCGACGATAGCAGTAATTTCCAGCCTCGACCATTTACTTTAATTTTGCTAAAGTCGATATCGGGCGAAAGAAAAATCTGATTGTAGCGCTCGAAACTGGGAATAGCGATTCCGTTCATTTCGCTCGGATTGTCTTCGGCTCCTATCATGCCATTGGCGCCATAACCCACAGCCATATTGAGCCATGCTGGGAAGCGGTTTCCTTCTTTGAGGCATTCGGCAATATTCAAACTCAGCCAGTAGGTTTGTCCGTTGTAATCTTTCAGGGTACTTTGCACCCAATTTTTTCCGAGCAATTCGGGGTTGTATTGTGCATAATTGGTTGGCAACGACGAAAACTTAAGCGTGAGCAAATTGTCGCGACCACTTAGCTCGTTCAGCGCAAACAACGATAAACCCACACCATCTGCAGACCAGTCGCTTATCGAAAATCCCCAGCCGTCCGAAAAACCGTCCATCACTTCAATGATAGTCATGTAACCAAACGAACAAATTGCTCCAATGCGAGCCGATTTAGCAGTTTCGTAGCCTGCTGCTTGATAAAGTTCGCTTTGAATGCGTGCAATATGAAAAGTAGTGATGGTGTGCCCCATCTTGTCCATTCCTTTCCATTCGCGACTATCGTTGAATGTGTGAAAAGCTACCGAAGAGTAATCGCTGTACCACAAAAAGTACAAACCTGTAAGCGATCCAACATAATAGCAACTTGCAAATGTATTTACTTGCCATTTTTTGAGTAATGGTGCAGTGGTATCGGTCGGAAAACCAAACATTAAGTCCGATTTTTCCGATTTGATAAGATTGCAGCTAAACGATTGCGGTTGATTATCAGATTCATGGTTGATACAATACAAATTCTTAGAAATACTGTCGTGCAAAGACCACCAGCAAAACGTGTTTTGCAACTTGAAATTTAATGACAAACTCCAAAAGTCATCCTGAGTGATTGTTCCGGAATCTTTCCAAGCGTGAAGTTCTGATTTCAGAAAAATTGTATCGAAGGACGACTTTTGGCTTTTTTTAACAATCAAAAAATCGTTGTGTTGAAATGCAATGTTATTTGCAGCAGAAAAATCGACATCGGCCCAAGCAGGTCGAAAGCATACAAATGCAACAACAATGAGAAATATTGATTTACACATATTAAGCTGCAAAGGCTATAAAAATGCCTTCACCTGCTTGAAATACTCGTCTTTGTCCGATGAAAAAGTGGTGAGGTGATCGGCGTTTTTTACCATATATGTGCTGGTGATACTGCCTCTGATTTTGGCAATTTTTTTCACCATGTCGTCGTTGTAAACCACATCGTTTTTTCCGTAAATAATAAAAATGCCGTTGAGGCTGGCTCCTTTAGCTTCGAGCGAATAAACAGGCTCGAAAAGATTTTTGTCAAATCCCAAAGGAAGCAAAACATCGGTTCCGGTAGCAGTTTTAATTGCTTTCTGAACATCGTCGAGGGTAGAGTAGGGCGAATCGGCAATTATTTTCGAAATCTCGCTACAACGAACTGCCCCAATGGCAATCGACAGTGAAGCACCTAAACCAGTGCCATAAAGATTTACGGTGCGACATTTCGATTGGTATTTTTTCACGTAGTCTATAGCACCGTTCAAGTCTTTTTCGAATTGACTATAGATATAAAATTTAGGATTGATGCTGAATTCGTCGCTTTCGCCATATCCGCGATAATCGTAGGTGAGAACATTGTAGCCCAACGAAACAAAATTGGTTGCAATTTCGATGAGGTCGGCCATATTGCCATCGCCATCATCGCTAAGAATAATCATTTTGTACGACACTTCGGCAGGTTTAAACAACCAAGCTTTTAGGCTCACATTATCCGAGGTTTTAATGGTAATCTCTTCGTAGTTTAGACCATAGTCCGATGGACGCACAGCATAAGTGCGCGAAGGATTAAGAGCTATTGCAGCCCATGAATTAATCAAAAGAAACAGAACAACAAATACTTTCATAATACTGGTTTTGAGTTGCTAAGATAGGGGAAATTATACTTCGAGGTACTGTCGGCCTTCATTTTTAAGAAAAATTAAGGCTTTGTTCAGCAATCCGTCTTTTTCTTTGAGTGCCTCCTCGAAAATGGCAGTACTCAAATCGATGGAAGTTGAATTCTCATTCATGCGCGAGCCAGCGGTATTGATGAGGCGAATAATGTCTTCTTTGCCATTTTTCAACATATCCCAAGCCTGATTGCTTACGTAAACTTGTTGCGACAGATTGTGTTCGTATTCCATGCGAACATGCTGTACAAGCTCGGCTTGTAGTTGGCGGGCTGTCATTTCGGGACGATTGAGACGCATGATGATATTTTCTGGATTGATGCGTTCGAGAAACAAAGCCAAGCGTTCGTAGGCTTGCAACCTGATGGGTAGTGCAACACGTTTCTGCTCGAAGCGAACTTCTATCATTCTCTTCTTTTGTTCGTTTTCGAGATAACTTTTAAGAACAAAAAATGCAGTAAGAAATACCATTACAGAAGGCAACAATATTTTGGCTAAGTCGAGAGCGAGTTCCATGTGTTTTTTGATTTAGGACAAAAATAGAAAAAATCTGATTACAATTCTCAACTGATTTTGACAAAAAAACAATCTCCTTTCCGAAGAAAAGAGATTGCAACTTAAATTTCCGAAATATTATTGATGCTTAAACCAAATTGGCAAAGCCCATGAATGCCAGCGAAAGAATACCAGCTACAACCAATGCAATTGGAATACCACGCATTCCTTTGGGAACGCCCATCAGATCGAGTTGTTCGCGGATACCTGCAAAAATAACCAAGGCAAGCGTGAAACCAACAGCAGTTGATACTGCAAACACCAGCGCTTCGCCCAAATTGAATTCTTTGGTAATCACCATAATGGCAACACCCAATACAGCGCAGTTGGTTGTAATGAGAGGCAGAAAAATTCCCAATGCTTGATACAAAGGAGGAGAAGTCTTTTTCAGAATAATCTCAACCATCTGCACCAGCGAAGCAATCACAAGAATAAAAACGATGGTTTGAAGATACTGAAGATTTAATGGGTTGAGAAGGTAAACCTGAATAAGATAGGTAACCAGTGTGGACAATGTCATTACAAACACAACTGCTCCACCCATACCTACAGCGGTTGAAATCTTTTTGGATACTCCAAGGAAAGGACAAACACCCAAAAACTGCGCAAAAATGATGTTGGAGACAAATATGGCCGATATTACTAAAACAATGTATTCCATAATAGCTGTAGTTTATTGTTTTTTAAGACTGTTGATAATAGCAATGAGATAACCCAATGCAATAAAAGCTCCTGGGGCAAGAACAAAAACAAGAATTCCATCCATTTCGGCAGGAATAAATTTGTAGTTGAAAATGGAACCACTTCCCAAAACTTCGCGGATGGAACCCAAAAGTGCCAATGCGAATGTAAAGCCAAGACCCATACTCACACCATCAATCATTGAACTAAACACATTGTTTTTCGATGCAAAAGCTTCGGCGCGACCCAGTACAATGCAATTTACAACAATCAGGGGAATGAAAAGACCAAGCTGCGCATGCAATGCAGGCACGTATGCTTTCATACTGAGATCAACAATGGTTACAAACGAGGCAATTACTACAATAAATGCAGGGATGCGCACCGATGAGGGAATGAAATTTTTAATTAGTGCAATAATGATGTTCGACATTACAAGCACAAAAGTAGTTGCGAGTCCCATGCCAATGCCATTGATTGCAGAGGTGGTAACACCCAGCGTTGGGCACATACCAAGTAAAAGCACCAATACGGGGTTTTCCTTGATAAAGCCTTTGGTGAAATTTTTCCACTGATTCATTCGTTGCCTCCTTTCCAGATTGACTTGTATGCGCGATCGACGCCATCGCAGAATGCACGACTGGTTATAGTAGATGCAGTAATGGCATCAACATCGCCACCATCTTTTTTTACAACAAGCTTAAAACTCGTGGGGTTTTTCTGCACAAACTGATTCTTGAATTTATCTTCCATCATTTTTGTTCCCAGACCTGGCGTTTCGGCGTGGGTCAACACTTTGGTATTGTTGATTGTTCCATCTGGTAAAAAGCCGACCATCATGGTAATTAAGCCAGAGAATCCTTCTTTTGTAAACGATTCTACTGCAATTCCAGTGGTGTCGTCGCCTTTCATTCCATAATAAACAGTGAGACTGTCGCCTGAATCGAAGCTCTTTACTTTGCCAATTACAAGTTGGTCGAATTCGGGAAGAACTTCTTTGATGGCAGTCTCTATTTTTTGCTTTTCTGCTTCAGCAATTGGACCCATTGTCATGGAGTTAACCCATGCCAATGCCAACGCTGCAACTCCCGAAATGAGCAGCAGGGTCGATGTCATGTTGAATAGGGAATTTTTTTTCTTAGCCATTATTCACTACCTCCCCGAATCTTTTTGGTTTGATTTTATTTAAGAGCGGAACAAATGCATTCATAATGAGGATTGCAAACGAAACGCCTTCGGGATATGCCCCGAAAACACGAATGAGAATAGTCAGCAAACCACACATAAATCCGAATATAAGCATTCCTACTGGATTCATTGGAGAAGTGACCATATCGGTTGCCATAAAGAAAACGCCTAGCATCATACCTCCTGTGAGAAGATGAAAAACAGGGTCGGCATAATAAGTTGAGTCGCTCAACCACAATGCACCTGAAAACAAAACAGCGCCTGCTAAAAACGATACTGGAATATGCCAAGTAATCACGCGGGTGGCAAGCATAATAATTGCTCCTAAAAGAAGGAGAATAGCCGATACTTCACCAACCGAGCCGCCCATATTTCCCCAAAGCATACTGATGTAGTCGGGCATATTGGTATTGCTCATGGCTTGTGCAAATCCGTCGCTTTCTTTTAGAATTCCAAGAGGTGTAGGTCCAGTTACAACATCGGTGAGGCCGCCTGCACTCGAAAGTGGTTTAGGCCACGATGTCATCTGAACTGGCCATGAAATGAGAAGAAAAACACGACCAACCAAAGCTGGATTGAATGGATTCTTGCCCAAACCGCCAAACGACATTTTCCCAACACCAATGGCAACCAAAGCTCCTATAATCATTATCCAAATTGGCAGGTTGCTGGGGACATTAAACGCCAGCAACATTCCAGTAATGATGGCAGAGCCGTCGCCGATGGTAGATTTGCCCTTGAGTAGAAATTTCTGAATTAGGTATTCGAAAACGATGCAGGAAAGTACTGAAACTAAAAATACTTGCACAGCACCAAGCCCGAATAGGATGAAAGAACCTACCATGGCAGGAAGCAAAGCCAGAATTACAATCCGCATGATTTTGCTTGCATCGCCACGGGCGTGCACATGCGGAGATCCTGAAATAGTCAACATATTCATATTGATAAATTCTTATTTGTTTCGGTTTCTGATTATCTGCCCCACTTTCAATTTGCAGAGACGAATATTGTCGAGCAAAGGACGACCCGATGGACAAGTGTATTGACACGATCCACACTCGATGCAATCCATGCTGCGTTCTTTTTCTGCAATTTCCCAGTTGAGGTT
Organism: Acetofilamentum sp.; assembly: GCA_020720525.1. Taxonomy (GTDB): domain Bacteria; phylum Bacteroidota; class Bacteroidia; order Bacteroidales; family DTU049; genus GWF2-43-63. The sequence goes on along the minus strand of DYON01000039.1, from coordinate 4,468 downwards.
TTCGCCAGCGAGTCCAAGCAAAAATGGCTCGAGACCCATTGGGCAAACAGTAGTGCAACGTCCGCAGCGAATACAATTGTATTCTTTCACGCGTGCTGCTTCCTTATTTGTCATCAGCAAAATCCCACTGGTTCCTTTGGTTACAGGAATATCGGTGTTTGGAATAGCTTTTCCCATCATGGGTCCACCATTCACTATCTTTCCTGTGCCGTCGGGTATTCCACCTGCTTTTTCGAGAAGAAGCGAAATGGGAGTTCCCACGCGAACCATGAAATTGGAAGGCTTTTTTACATTTTTTCCCGTTACAGTAACAACCCTTTCAATCAAAGGTTTGCGTTTTTGAACTGCTTCGTAAACAGCCAGTGCAGTACCAACATTCTGAACAACGCAACCTACTTCGATTGGAAGCTTTCCACTTGGTACTTCGCGATTGATAAGTGCTTTGATGAGTTGTTTTTCAGCTCCTTGCGGATATTTCACCTTTAAGCCTTGAACTGTGATACCAGGATATGACGATGCGATTTTGGTGAGATGCGAAATTGCCTCTGGTTTGTTGTTTTCAATTCCAACAAGAGCTTTGGAAACATCTAATGCTTTCATCAATACCTGAATTCCAACCATTACTTCGTGTCCTTTTTCGAGCATCACTCGGTGGTCGGCAGTTAGATATGGTTCGCATTCAACTGCATTTATAATAAGGTATTCGGCTTTTTTGCCTTGTGGAACCATCAGTTTCACATGTGTTGGAAATGTAGCACCACCCAAACCTACAATGCCGCTGGCTTTCACCAATTCAACTATTTCTTCTTTGCTGGCAGAAATTTCCTTCACAAGCGAATCGGAAGTATCGATGCCATCGTCCCAAACATCGCCTTCTTTTTTGATGATAATTACTGGTTTGCGATACCCCGAAGCATCGGTCCAGGAATCAATTTTTTCGACTGTTCCCGATACTGGTGAATGTACATTGGCCGAAATAAAAACTTCGCCTTTGGCAATAAGCTGACCGGTTTTCACTGTGTCGCCCTTTTTAACAATTGCAACCGACGGTGCGCCCAAATTTTGATTGAGCATCACATACATCAGTTCAGGTGCATCAATAGTTTCGATACGACTATTTTCAGCAAACTTGTTTTCTTCGGGATGAACACCGCCCATTTTGAACGTCTTCAACATGTGTGGCCTCCTGCTATTTATTGAGTTATATTTTCTTCGTTTATTTTGGGAGCTTCGACCACCTTGCGAGCAGGGAAGTTGATTTCCAAAATTGCTTCGGTGGGGCATTCGATTACACATTTGCGACAAAGTTTACACTTGTCGAAATGAATATATGCCAAATTGTTTTCAAGTGTAATGGCATCGTGCGGGCATGCTTTCACACATTTTCCACAGCCAATACATGCAACCACGCAGTTTTTCTTAGCCAAAGCACCTTTTTCGGTATTTACACACGATACATAAATACGTTTGCTTTTCGGACCTTTGTCGCGTAGTTCAATAATGCTGCGAGGGCAGGCTTTTACACAAGCCCCACAGGCAACACAATTATCCTCCAATACTACAGGAAGACCTGTTTCTTTATCCAAATACATGGCATCGAAAGCACAGCTTGCTACACAATCGCCAAGTCCGAGGCAACCATTGGGGCATCCTCCTGGACCCGAATAAAGCATATGCGCATATGCACAACTGGAAACACCTTCGAAAACGGTTTTTGCCGGCGAATTGGCAAAGCTCCCTTGGCAACGCACCACGGCAACTTGCGGCACTTTTTCTTCGGCAACAAGCCCCATAACTTTGGCTACTTCGGCACTAGTTGTATTGCCTCCAACTGGGCAAAACAAGCCGTCGAGACTTTCATTTTTCACAATAGCTTCGGCAAAATTGCGGCAGCCCGCAAATCCACAACCTCCACAATTGGCACCTGGTAGCTTTTCGGTTACTAGATCGATGCGTGGGTCTTCCACCACAATGAATTTCTTTTCGACTCCGAAAATGATGGCTGCAAAAACCAATGCAACACCACCCAACACAATTACTGCAATTAAAATCGGATCCACTATATTCTGGTTTTATTTGGCGGCAAATGTATAAAGGATATTGCGAATAAGCAATTCTTTAAAATGATTATAAATAAGGCTGTAAACGATTGTATGTCAAATGTGTGGATACCAGTGTTTTGTGGTGAAATATTCTTGACATGAGCCAAATAGCCTTATAGACAATCGGTTGCGCCTCGTATTTATAATCTTTCTAAATTAAGAGGCTTTTGTCAAGATACCCCAATATGATTTTTGAAGGAGTTTTTTGTTTTTTTAGACGCGATAAATCGCATCTATACACTGATTACTCACTACTGAATACTGACAACTATCAATACTCCTTACACTTTACCACTTACTCCTTATAAGTCGTTGTGATGCAACGCCTCTACAATGTCCTCTCTTTCATAAGACGCAATAAATTGCGTCTCTACAACTGACCATCCCGACGCTTCGGTCGGGAATTGCATCTGACTACTGAAAACTGACAACTGACAACTGACTACTGACAACTGACTACTGAAAACTGAATCCTGACAGCTTTCTACGCCAGCCCTCTTCCCGTTTTTACCACTTTGC
>DYON01000039.1:0-1747 GCA_020720525.1 Acetofilamentum sp. | reverse complement strand
AACTGAATCCTGACAGCTTTCTACGCCAGCCCTCTTCCCGTTTTTACCACTTTGCCTTCTTCTTTCAGTTCGTGGATTAATTTGTCGAGCAAACCATTCACAAAACTGTTGCTTTTGGGTGTTCCGTATTCTTTTGATAATTCTATATATTCATTCATCGATGCTTTGATGGGAATATTGCTGAATTCGGTTATTTCAGCCATGGCCATTTTCAAAATGAGCATGTCGATGGTGATTATACGTTCCATATCCCAATTCTGAATATGCTTTTTAATCAACTCGTCGTACTCTTCGAAATGCAAAATAGTCTTGTCGAAAAGCGCAATCATGTATTTTCGGTCGTCGTCGTCGCCAATATGATCGGATTGCTTTAAAAGCTCAGGAAAAACAAGAGTGCTTGCTTTTTCGGAATCGTAGCTTTTGAGCCAGGCATGAACCATCACCCCTGTAAGCTGCGAATCTTCGCCCCAATGAATATTTTTCTCTTCGTAAAATAATTTCAAATTGCCATCGAATGCAATGAATTTCTTGAACAATTTAGCCACAAATTTGCGATGGGTGTCGAAATCGGCGTTGTCGTTTTGCCCGTAAGCGATATATTCGTTCCACTGTGTTACGCTTTGAAAAATGCGACGAAAAAACTCGTTGAATTCACTCCAATCAATATGCTGTGCATTTATTTGATTGGTAATTTTTTCGTTGTTGCGCAAATGCTCGAGCAACGGATTTTCGATGAACCGAACAATAGGGTTCAAATCGGTTTCCGAAGGAATGTGTTTGTGGCGATTTTCTTCAATTTTATGCTCGGCAATATCGCGCAATTCGAGCAACGCAGATAGTTGATAATGAACCAAATCGGTCATATCGTCAACCGAATCAATCAAACGTGCTCTGCCTTTTTTTAGATCGGTTTCCCCACTAATCACATAAGAATAAATAGCTTGGAGGGTTTTGCTTCGGATGATATGACGCGATAACATATAGAACTGCTTTTGGTAAATCGGCTGCAAAGGTAATCAGAAATTAGAAACGATGGAATTTGAATTTGGCTTGTTTTTGTAACCTGTTGAAAATAATTTGTTTCTAAAATAGCAATAAATAGCAATAAACTGGGTTATTGTGGCTATAAATTTGAATCTTATGAAATTTTCATCAGTTTTGTTTCTTGTTTTGTTGTTGATTGTTGCACAGAGTAAAGCACAGCAAGGGTTGTGCTTTTCGTACCAAAACGGTGGCATTTGGAATCAATTCAATTACATCAATGCCAAAGGAGCCTCAATTCAGCAATTCACTCTCGACGGAACCTTCGGTCTATGTCTGTCATATCAATGGAACACCTTTTCTGTGGAATCTGGTGTAGATTTTAAATATACCAGTGCTCCACTAGTGGCTTACAACTACGAAAACAGCTCGGTTAGTTACAGCTCTGCAAGTTATGGTTCGTCTGGGATGAACAATATTGGAATTCCGCTTAGGATAAGAAAAGAGTTCAATGTATTGAAAAACGTCTTGTTTTTGGCTCCTGAATTTGGCTTCTCAACAGTTATAGCGCGCAATTATAGCGAAGGAGTTCCTGTAGCACAATGGGGAGAAAATATTACAAATCAAGGAATATTGCCATACATTCCAACTTCTCCCGATTCAACATTGGGAATTGGATATAGAACAACGAAGTTTAATTTTGGTTCCGAAACATCTCTTTCAATGTATGTTAGAATTAAAAAGCGATTTGATGTTTATATTAAAG
>DYON01000038.1 GCA_020720525.1 Acetofilamentum sp. | reverse complement strand
ATCGATGTAAAACCCATTCCTACTTCCGATTTCAATGTCATTTCGCCTATTTGTAGCGATTTATTTTCAACAATCAACTACACAGGTACTGGTTCTTCTGCGTCCACATTCAACTGGCTTTTTAGTGGTGGAAGTGTTTTGAGTGGAAGTGGCGCAGGACCTTACAACATTTCGTGGCCAGTTGGCGGAACTATGTTTGTTAGTCTCGAAGTAACCGATAGTGGTTGTGTGAGCCCAACTACTTACGATTCTGTGGTTGTAAATCCAACACCAGTTGCAGCCTTTGTTGCCGACGATATTAACGGATGTAATCCTCATACAGCGAACTTTACCGATTTATCAAATCCAAGCGGAACAATTTGGAATTGGACTTTGGGCGATGGTTCAAATTCCTCTATTCAAAATCCATCTCACACCTATACTACACCTGGATTATACGATGTTACTCTTGCAGTTGAAACTCCCGAAGGATGCAACGACACTCTTACCTATACCAACTATATCGAAGTTTACGAACAACCAATTGCCAACATCTCTGGCGACCCATTAACAACTTCTATCATGGTCCCAGAAGTCACTTTTAACAGTAATTCGATGGGCGTGAGCGATTGGCTTTGGGATTTCGGAGATCCAGGCTCAGCATTTAATAACACCTCGATACTTCCTCCAACTGTTTCACACGTATTTTCTACCGATGGTCATTTTGTTGTTATGTTAATTGTTACTTCAGCCAACGGTTGCACCGATACTGCTTATATAAATGTGGAAGTTATTGCAGATCCATCTTTTTACAACATTATTACTCCCGATGGAAATGGACAAAACGATGCGTTTAAAATATTAAATGCTGAAAGAATTCCAAATGAATTGGTTGTTTTCAATCGATGGGGCAAAAAAGTTTTCGAAGCCATCAATTACCAAAACGATTGGGATGGTGGCGACTTGTCCGACGGAACTTACTACTATATATTTATTTATGGTGTTGAGTTGCAGAACGAATATCAAGGGACACTTACCATTATGAGAAAGTAGTAGGACTCTGTTACATAAAAAAAAGACTGTTTTTTTTAAAAAAGCGGTCTTTTTTTTTAAAATTCATATATTTATCGCCAAAAACAAGCCATGAGTGACAAATTTTGTCTGGAATGTGAAGAACCATTACTCGGTAGAGCCGACAAAAAGTTCTGTAGCGACCAATGCCGCAACACTTACAACAACCGCCTAAACGGCAGCTCGCACAATTTGGTGCGGAATATCAACAACCAATTGCGCAAAAACAGGCGCATTTTGGAGGGGCTCAACCCAGATGGAAAAAACAAAGCGCATAAAGACACAATGCTTGCCAAAGGCTTTTCCTTTAAATATATCACACACAGCTACACCACACAAAAAGGAACAACCTACTACTTTGTTTACGACCAAGGGTACTTGCCGCTCGAAGACGGTTACTATTTTCTAGTTATCGATAAACGAATGCTGGAGAAATAGAGCTTATGCGAATTCATCTTATTGCCATCGGGGGTGCCGCCATGCATCAGCTTGCTATTGCGCTTAGCCAAAACGGAAATGTGGTAAGCGGCTCCGACGATGAAATTTTCGACCCAGCCTTGTCGAATTTAAAAAAATTTCGTCTTATAGACGAAAATTATTTTTGGAATCCAGACCGAATTACCGACAATATCGATTTGATTATTCTTGGCATGCACGCAAAAAAAGACAATCCCGAATTGATTCGTGCTCAACAACTTAGTCTTAAAATATTATCGTTCCCCGAATTTGTTTATCAACAAAGCAAAAACAAAAAACGGGTTGTAATTGGTGGGTCGCATGGCAAAACAACCATCACTTCAATGATTATGCACGTGCTCAAAGAATGTGGCTTGTCGTTCGATTATTTGGTGGGTTCTACAATTCGTGGCTTCGATGTAATGGTATCGCTGTCGGAGAAAACCGATATTATTGTGATTGAAGGAGATGAATATTTGTCGAGCTGCATAGATTCGCGTCCAAAATTCCATGCTTATCGTGCCGATATTGCAGTTATAAGCGGAGTTGAATGGGATCATATTAATGTTTATCCGCAGTTCGACGATTACTTAAATGCTTTTCGGGTATTTGCCGAGATGGTTCCTGCCGACGGCTCTATTATTTATTGCTCGACCGACGAGCAACTCAAAAAAATAATAAATGATTATTCGGGCAGTGCAACACTTGTTGCTTATGCAGAAATGCCTTTTATTCAAAAAAACAATGCTGTAAGTGTTTTATTTGGCAATACCCCTGTTCCGATTCAAGTTTTTGGGCGTCACAACATGCTGAATATGTCGGCTGCTCATCATGTGTGCCATTTGCTTGGAATCTCGGATGAATCGTTTTTTGCATCAATATCTGGTTTTCACGGAGCAGCCAAACGATTGGAGCTGGTTCATGAAAGCAATGCCCTTCGTGTTTTTCGCGATTTTGCTCATGCACCAAGCAAGCTAAATGCTACTGTTGATGCTGTTCGAGCACGATATCCAGACGATAATTTGATTGCAATATTCGAATTGCATACTTTCAGCAGCATGAATCCTGCATTTTTGGCACAGTATTCCAATTCGCTCAATTTGGCCAACTATGCAGCGGTATATTTTTCGCCACACGCATTCAAACTGAAAAATTTGGAGCCCTTTACCGAAAAAGAAATACACCATGCCTTCAACCGTTCCGATATTGCTGTTTTGAGTACACCAGACGAATTGATGGCGTTTTCCAAAAAGCATTTTAAGGTGCCATCTACACTTCTAATGATGAGTTCCGGCAATTTTGACAACATTAATTTTGAAAAAATAATTTTGAGTTTGGGATATAATCGTTAACTTTGTGAAATAATAAAAAAAGGAGAACAAAACATGAAAACACGTACATTGATTATTACTACCGTTTTGATGGTAATGTCAGTGTTGACTTTTGCACAGACAAAGCCAACCATTCAGTTTCAAACCAAGGTTTACGACTTTGGAAGTATCAAGGAACAGGACGGACCCCAAAAGGGTGTTTTTACATTCACCAATATTGGGAACGATACATTGTTGATTACAGCAGTTAGACCAAGTTGTGGTTGTACTGCTTCCGACTATACCAAAGAGCCTATTCCTCCAGGGGGAAGTGGTAAAATTGAAGCTACATACAATCCTGCTGGGCGACCTGGAGCCTTTAATAAGGCAATAACTATTACTACCAACGATCCCGATAATGCAACAATTGTATTAAGCATTAAAGGCGAAGTTGCAGCTAAGCCAAAAAGCAAAGCCGACAACTATCCAAACAAAATTGGAAATCTTTACTTCAAAACCAATCATCTTGCATTGCAAGACATGAAAGATACCGAAGTAAAAACCGATACTTTCAAGTTGTACAACAATGGTAGCAAAGCCATCAATATTAAATTCAACGAGTTGCCAGCTTTTATGAAAGCCGAAATTCACGACGCAGTGATGCAGCCCGATATGGAAAGCTACATCATTATTACTTACGATGCAAAAGTACGTGCCGATTATGGCTATGTTTTCGACAAGTTTTTTCTAACAACCGACGACAGCGATCAGCCAGAAAAATTGCTTTATGTGAGTGCCAACATAGTTCAAGATTTTGCATGGATGAACGAAAAACAAATTAAAAAAGCCCCTCATATTTTGTTTGAAAATGAATCGTACGATTTTGGAAAAGTTACTTCGGGAGCCAATGTTGAATATAGTTTTAAATTTAGCAACACTGGAAAATCGAACTTGAAAATTCTGAAAACAAAAGCTAGTTGTGGCTGCACTGCTACCGATCCTGTTAAAACAGAACTAAAAAAAGGCGAAGCAAGCGAAATTAAAATTGTTTTCAATACTGCTGGTCGCAAAGGAAATCAGCACAAAACAGTTACTGTTATAACCAACGACCCCGACAAAGCAGTAATTGTACTGCATGTTCAGGGCGATATTGAATAGTTACTGAAACCCGCTTTCGAGCGGGTTTTTTTTGACCTATCAATTAGTCTTGTTGAATATAAACTCGTTTCACTCTGCTCGAAACGGAGGTTAAAGCCTCGTAGGCAATGGTTCCCATAGCTTTTGCATAATCCTGAAGCAAACAATTAGTTCCAAAGATTTCAACTTCGTCGCCTTCCGAAATGTTGTCAATCCCAGTGATATCGACCATGCACATATCCATGCAGATATTTCCAATCAATGGCACCAAATGTCCATTGATGCATACTTTCCAATTCCCATTGCCCATAACCCAATGCAACCCATCGGCATAGCCTATGGCCAATGTTGCTGTGGTACGAGTGTTTTCCGAAATTGCTTTGCGCGAATAACCTATTGATTCACCTGGTGCAATTTCTTTGATTTGAAGTACTCTTGTTTTAAGGGTTACAACTGGCTTTAAATCGTGAGAATAGTTGCCCGAGGGGTCAATTCCATACAATCCAATTCCAACACGAACCATATCGAGATGCGCATCGGGAAAGCGTAATGCTCCGGCTGAGTTGGCTATGTGACGGAGAAATTTTTTATCAAGTTTTTTTTCAAGTTTGTCGGCCATCACGTTAAACGAATCGAGCTGTTCGAGCGTGAAAAGATTGTGCTCTGTTTCGTCGGAAGCCGAAAAATGACTGAAAGCAGAAGCTACTTGAATATATTTTTTGTTTTCGACGAGCATATTGGATAGCTCTTCAATATCGGTCTCGGCAAAGCCCAGTCTGTGCATCCCCGAGTCGAATTTGATGTGAATTTTTATCGGTAAATCAATAATTTCCTCGAATTCTTTGGTGCTAACAAAAATCTTTTGCAACGACGAAAGACTAAAAATTTCTGGCTCCAGATTGTAGCGAAACAAAAAATAATGATTGCTGTCTTCGGGGCTCATTACCATGATAGGAGTTGTAATTCCAGCTTTGCGAAGAGTTACACCTTCGTCTGTATAGGCAACTGCAAGATAATCGAGTCTGTGATATTCGAGATGACGAGCAATTTCGATAGAGCCACTGCCGTAAGCAAAAGCTTTTACCATTGCCATCATTCGGGTTTTGGACGGAAGCTTCGATTTAAAAAAGTTGATGTTGTGTGTGAGCGCATTCAAATCGGTAGAAAGAATGGTTTCGTGTGCCTTGGACTCGAGCAATGCACCAATTCTTTCAAAGCCAAATTGCCTTGCTCCTTTGAGCAAAATCATTTCGTTGCGAAAATTCACAAGGTCATATTCGCGCAAAAACGAATCGGTATTGGCGTAAAAGCTCGCTTCATCGGAAAAATATTTTTTGTTGGCTGCAAGCACTGGTCCAATTCCAATAAAACGATCAATACCTCTACGCTCAATCAGCGACGCAATTTCTTTTACCAGTGTTTCATTTTGTTTGCCCGACTGAAGTATATCGGAAAGCACAAGCGTTTTTTGCCTATATTCTTTGTTTTTCTCAAGAAAGTCAATTGCGATAGAAAGTGAGTTGATATCGGAATTGTAGCTATCGTTGATGATGGTGCAACCGTTGATTCCCTCTTTCACTTCGAGGCGCATTTCGATAGAATTGAGCTTTTGAAGCCGTTGGTCAACAACATTGTTGTCGTAGCCTTCCATAAGCATAAAAGCCCAACAATGGGTTGCATTTTCGATAGATGCTTTGTCGATAAATGGTATGGTGACGGAAATATGCTTACTATTGAAAATTGCAGAAATGACAGTACTGTTTTCGGTACTTTCGCTTTTTTTGATTTGAAGTAAAGAACCTTCTTTGCTTCCCCACGAAAATAATTCGATTTTTTTGTTGAGACCGCTGCTGATAAGCTTTTCGGCAATATCGTAATAGTCGGAGCAATAAACCAGCTTTTTACAATTGACAAAAAGTTGAAGCTTTTCGGCAGTTTTCTGACTGTGATTGATGAAATTTTCATCGTGGGCAGTTCCAATATTGGTGAAGATTCCTGCAGTTGGCTGTATGACTTTTTCGAGTTTAATCATTTCGCCTGTTTGCGATATTCCAGCTTCGAAAATGGCCATCTGATGCTCGCTTCTTAATTTACAAACCGAGAGTGGAACACCAACTTGACTGTTGTAACTCTTTGGGCTTCGAATAATGCTAAAATCGGGCGAAAGAAGTTGAAAAAGCCACTCTTTTACTACTGTTTTCCCGTTGCTTCCAGTGATTGCAATTGTTGGAATGTTAAATTTTGAACGATGAGCCGCTGCAAGTTGCTGAAGTGCAAGCATCGTATCCGATACCTTTAAAACAACGATGTCGTTAGCTGAAATAGCTATTGAATCTTCTGAAATCAAAAATGCTTTAATGCCTTTGCTGTATGCTTCCTCAATATATTGATGACCGTTGTGTTTTCTTCCTTTTAGTGCAACAAATAGGCTGTTGCTTCCTATCGTTGCATGCCTACTATCGGTGAGAATATCGGAAACAAAAACCGACTCGCTGCTTTGCTGCAAAACAGTTGCATGACATACACTAACAATTTCATCGATATTGAAAAGGATATTGTTCATCTATGCTACTTCTTTTCAGATTCCAATTTCTGTCGGTTTTGGAAAATTTCGACTCCTAGAAGCAATGCATTACGAAACGAATTGCAGCTTGCCATGTTTTTGCCAGCAATATCGAATCCAGTTCCATGCGCTGGCGAAGTACGCACAATGGGAAGACCTGCAGTAAAATTAACCCCATCTTCGAAAGCCATAATTTTGAATGGAATAAGTCCTTGATCGTGATACATAGCTAAAATGGCATCGAATTCACGATAAGCAGAAGTGCCGAAAAAACTATCAGCGGGGAATGGTCCAAAAACATTTATATGGTTTTCGAACGATTTGCGAATAGCTGGTTCAATGATATCTCTTTCTTCAGTTCCGAGTAGCGATTCGTCGCCAGCATGTGGATTGAGCCCTAAAACAGCAATTTTGGGACTCGAAATACCAAAATCGGTTTTGAGTGAACGATGCAGTATCTTTATTTTTTTTCCAATCAGTTCCTTTGTTAGAACAGTTGAAACCTGAGAAATAGGAATATGTCCTGTAGCAACTCCAATGCGGAGAGTTGGTCCTACCATGAGCATCATGTAGTCTTCCGATTTATATTTGGCGGCTAAAAATTCGGTATGACCAGGGAAAGTGTAGGTGTTGGACTGAATGTTTTTTTTGTTAATTGGCGCAGTAACAAGAATATCGGCCAAGCCAGCATTGATGTCGGTAATTGCATCTTCGAGAGCCTTGTGCGCAAGTTGCCCAGCCATTTTGTCCGATTTTCCAAATTCAATTTTAATTTCGTCGTTAACAATATTTACAATGTATGTTTTCCCTGCTTTTAGCTGAGTCAAATCGCGGGTAAGGGTAAGCTGATAGTCGCTTGCTGTAATGGTTTTGCGATGATACGACGCTGCTTTCGAATTGCCGTAAATTACTGGAATGCAAAAATCGAGTATGCGTGGCTCGGCCAATGCTTTCAAAATCACTTCGTAACCAATGCCATTTACGTCGCCATGCGTTATAGCTGCTACAACTTTTTTGTGTTCGCGTTCTTTCATGAGAATTGAATAAAATAGTGTACAAAGGTACAATTTAATGTGCTAACGATTGAGGTCACGTTTTCAGAGTGATAAACTCATGTAGCTAGGTTGCGATTATGCGATGAGGCGATTATGCGATGAGGCGATGATGCGTGGGAGCGATTATGCGATGAGGCGCGGTTGCAACGATAAAAACATCACCAACTTATATTTGTCCAGTATGTTCGAACACAATTTTAAGACCTAAGGCAATAAGAATTAATCCTCCAATTATTTCGACTTTTTTCCCAAAAACGCTTGCCGAGTTTCTCCCAATCAGCATTCCAATCATAGCAGTGAGACCAGTAAAAAGACCAATCATTAGAGCAGCAATCCAAATATTGGTATCGGTAAACCCAAGGGTAATTCCAACGGCAAAAGCATCGATACTGGTAGCAAGCCCGAGCACAAAAATAAGTCGCAAATTATGAATATTAATACGCTTTTCTTCGGCAGTCGAAAAAGCCTGTACAATCATACGAATACCAACAAACGATAGCAACCCGAGTGCAATCCAGTGATCGAATTGTTCAATTACATTTTGAAGAGCCATACCTCCCAACCAGCCCAAAAACGGCATTATTCCCTGAAGAGTTGCAAAAACCACAGCTATTTTAAACGCTTGCCAAAAATAGACTTTCTGGTCATTTATACCGACAGAAATACTAATAGCAAGTGTGTCGAGGCATAAACCGACGCTTAATAAAATTAACCAAGTTGCATTCACGTTGCAAAATTACTATTTTTGGACCTTGGTTAAACAAATCCACTCGAACACCATCTAACATTTGCAATTTAAACAAAATCAGCATGAAGTCAATTTCCACTTTAGTTTTTCTTTTGTTACTTTTTTCGGGACTTTTCGCCCAAAATTATTCAGTAACAAACTACACAACATCAAATTCTTCAATAGCATCAAACGATATTCTCGCAGTTAAGGCTGCGCCAAATGGCGATGTGTGGTTTGCAACCAATGGTGCTGGAGTATCTCGACTCAATGGTGCAACATGGACAACATTCACTACTTCGCAGGGCTTGGTTGGCAATACAGTAAAAGACATTGACATTGATGCTTCGGGAAATGTGTGGTTTGCTACCTCGGCTGGTCTTTCGAAATACAATGGCAGCAGTTTTACCAACTATACCACGGCACAAGGACTTGCCTCGAACGATTTGCGCTCGGTGTTTGTTGATGTCGCAGGCAATATCTGGGCTGGAACTGCTGGCTCTGGTGTTTGCAAATTTAATGGTGTTACATGGACCACATACGACGATTCGGATGGCTTAGCGCAAAATTTTGTTTTGGCAACCACACAAGATTCGCTTGGCAACTGGTGGTTTGCTACAGCAAACGGAGTAAGCAAATTCACTGGCTCCACATGGACAACCTACACAAGCTCGAATGGATTAATTGCCAATGGCGACGAAGTTCAATCGGCCATGACCGATCGCAACGGAAATGTTTGGTTTGGTTCAAAACCTGGTTTTGGAATTGGGGGCGGTCTTAGCATGTACAATGGAAGCACTTGGACAACATACAATACCTCAAATGGTCTTGCCAGCAACGATGTGAGAGGTCTAGACTGCGATGCGAAAAATCGAATGTGGTTTAGTACATACATCAATGGAGCCAGCCACTTTAGAAATGGAATTTTTTCAACATATAGTACTTCACAAGGGATTGTGTCGGCGACCCAACAATGTGTAGATATATCTCCAATGGGCGAAGTATGGATTGGAACTACAAGCGGTGCATCTGTTTTACGAACTCTTGTTTATCAAAGCAGTTCTATTACTCATAATTATTGTGGAAACAATAATTTGGGAACAATAACAGTTTCTGTAGGAACCATTAATGCTCCACTATACTATAGTCTTGATGGAATTTCATATCAAACCTCAAACACATTTACTGGTCTTGCATCTGGCTCCTATAATGTTTGGTTCACCGACAGCTCAATGTTTGTGCAAGGTACAGGGTATAACATTCAGGACATACCAATAGTCGAGCTTTTCAGCAATGATAGCGTATATCAATGCCAAAACGATTCTTCACAATTGAATCCCGATGCTTCATTTTCAAATTTCACTTGGAGCCCCGACTCAATTGTGTCGTCGGATACAACAACCAACCCCTATATTTTTACGTCAGTTGATCAGTACGTGATTGCGTTTGCAACCGACAGTAATGGCTGTATAGCTTCAGATTCTGTTTTTGTGAGTTTATTGCCTTCACCAGTTTACAATGTTAACGTAACCAACGACTCAGTTTTCGCAGTTGATGGCACATTTACTACTTATCAGTGGTTTTGGTATGGCGACACTATTCCAGGCGCAACCAATCAGTCTTACACCGCAACTCAGCCTGGAATTTATACCGTTTGTGTAACAAATAGTATTGGCTGCAGCACTTGCTCGGGCATGATTCATTATCAAAACACAGGCATCTCCGAAACCAATGCATATTCACATGTTTACATTAATAATGGCAATTTATATTACGATTTGCCAGAAGAGAACTGCCTTATAAGTATGTTTGCCACAGATGGTCGTCTGATTTCATCATTTTCAGCCGAAAACCAAACAGGTGTTACTACTATTAATGTTAGAAACAATCAGGTTGTGCTCATTCACATCGAAGGATGCAAAACAAACATCTGGAATAAAATGTATTATTCCAATTAGTTGCTGATTATTATTCCCTAAGGAGGCTTTTTGGTCTCCTTTTTTTTTGACCAACAAATGCTATTCCCATATAAAACAATTTATTTAACATCAAAAACGAATAAAATTCATCATCAATACAAAAATATTGTATTTTAGCAGCCGATGTTGTGAAATCCTTTTTCTTTTGCATCTCAGAAAAGTTTTAAAATAAGCACCATGAAAAAATCCGTTTTATTGTTAGGGCTCATTATGTTGTTTCCATTGGTCAGATTAGCTGCACAAACCGATGCAGACTATGCCAAAATGTGGAAAGCTACCGACAGCCTAATAAGCAAAGACCTTCCGCAGTCGGCACTCGCCGAAGTTGACAACATCTACAACAAGTCGTCGGCACAAAAGAACAACGAGCAAATGGTTAAAGCCATTATTTATCGTATTTCGCTAATTTCGGATTACCAAGAAGACTACAACGAAAAGTCGATTGACGAAATGAAAAAAGAAATTGAGAAAGCCGAATTTCCGGTCAAACCTCTCCTTTATGCAATGCTAGGCGAATTGTATTGGAATTATTACACCGTAAACCGATGGAAATTCTACCAACGCACCTCCACCGACAATTTTGAGAACAACGATATCAAGACATGGACCCTCGACCGTCTTGTGAAAGAGGTTAAATGGTGCTACAATCAAGCATTGCAAGATCCCACCAAACTGTATTCGATTAAAATAGATGGTTTCAAAGGTATAATCGATTATGCCGATTATTTAAACTACTCTCCCACTCTGCTCGATTTTATTGGATGGATGGCTATCACACGCTTTTCGAACGAAGAAACTTCGCTTACCAAACCATCAAAAGTGTTTACCATCAACAGCGAAAAGTATTTTTATCCTGGCAATAGCTTTTCAAGTATAAATGTTCCCGACCACGACACAGCATCGTTTGTCTATTATACAACATTGGTTTATCAAACACTCACAAAAGCTCATCAATCCGAAAAAGACTCCGAAGTTTTCACTTTTGTTGAACTTCAGCGGCTTGGGTATATGCGTAACAAGTGCAATTTAGCGAATAAAGACACTTTGTATTTTGGAGCGCTCATGCAGCTTCATTCTTCTACCACAGGGAAAGCAAAAGCAGAAACTGGCTATGCAATGGCCAATTATTACTATTCAATAGCTGCAAAATACAATTATATTTCGGCACCTCAGTACCAGTGGTATTACAAAAATGCTCTAGAGGCAATTGACGAAGTGATTGAAAAATACCCTTTCTCCAGAGGCGCCAACAATTGCAACATGCTCAAAGAGATGATTCTCACACCATCTATGCAACTTAGCTTCGAACAAGTATCGATACCTGGGCAGCCATTTGAAGGCATTTTATCTTACAAAAACTCCAACGAAGCATGGTTCAAAATAATAAAGATTGATCCCGATCAAAATCGCAATAAAACAAGGAAGTTGAACAACGAAGAAATGATTGCTTGGTACAATAGTCTTACTCCAACAAAAGAGTTTTCGGTAAAAATAAAAGACCTAGGCGATTATCAATTGCATTCCACCAATATTGTTTTTGACCCACTCGACCAAGGGTATTATATTATCATGCATTCCAACACATCCGATTTCGACATCAACAATGGCTGGGTTGGGTACACCGATATTTGGAATACCACGCTCGCAGTGTTGCGTCAAGACAACAACAACAACGATTATACTTTCTTGGTGACCGATCGCAAAAATGGCGAGCCAATTTCGGGTGCGCAGGTTGTTTTGTATAGCGAAAAATACAACTATGTGAGCCGCGAATATGTATATACGAAATTCAAAACCATCATTACCGACAAAGATGGCAAAGCTGAGATGGAAGCATTTCCAAAAGGATCCGATTATCGCTATATGTATGCCGATGTTTCGAAAGGCACCGACCGTTACTGTCCTTATGATGTTTTCTATGTTTATCCGCCCTATAACAATGAAAAGGGTAATCGAACAGTATCTTACATTTTTACCGACCGAAGCATTTACCGACCCGGGCAAACGGTGTATTTTAAAGGTATCATGCTCAATGCCGACAAAGACGACAACTACACCATTAAACCATCCGAAAGCACAAGTGTAACATTCTACGACGCCAACTATCAAGTTATATCAAAAGTTTCATTGGTTTCGAACGATTTTGGAACATTTACAGGCTCATTTACAGCGCCAGACAATGGTCTCACAGGCCAAATGCGCATCACCAATGGCTATGGCAATGTTTACATCAGCATTGAAGAGTACAAAAGGCCCAAGTTTTTTGTGAATTTCGACCCAGTTAAAGGCTCCTACAAACTTGGCGAGAACGTGAAAGTTACTGGAAAAGCAATTGCCTACGCCGGAAACAGCATTGACGGCGCTCAGGTAAAATACCGTGTTGTACGCAACGCTCGGTTCCCCTATTGGTGGGGCTGGTGGTACGGCGCTTCTCCCTATTCGGCGCAGGTCGAAATTGCTAACGGAGTAGCTACAACAAACGAAAATGGCGAATTTATTATCGACTTCGCTGCGCTTCCCGACGAAAACATTCGCAAAGACTATTTGCCAGTTTTCAACTACACCATTTATGCCGACATCACCGACATCAATGGCGAAACACGCTCTGGAAACACTTGGGTTGGCGCTGGTTACAAAGCTCTTATTTTGGGATCGACGGTTTCGGAAGATGTGGTTGCGAACGACGACAATCATTTCGAGATAAGCTCACAAAACTTGTCGGGCCAAACGGTACCATCCGAAGTTACCTTGCTAATTTACAGATTAAAAACACCCAATCGAATAATTAATAGCCGACTTTTGGACAAGCCCGAATTCAAAACACTGTCGAAAAATGAATATTTAAAGTTGTTCCCGTTTAATGAGTTCGACAACGAAAACAGTCCTTCTGAATGGGAAAAAACAGAGGTGATTTACTCAAAGCTGTTCAATACAGCACGCGATTCGGTTTTGATGCTCGATAGCATATTGAAAGGTCAGCAAGGAACTTTTATGATTGTGATGAACGCCAAAGATGTATTTGGAGAAAATGTTGAGTATCAGCAGTATTTTAAGTTTTACAATCCCGACAAAACCAATTGGTGCAGCAACGAAGCCTTCTATTCGCAATCGGTCGATACCTACTGCGAACCAGGCGAAACAGCTCGCATACTGATTGGAAGCTTTGGCAAAAACACACGTATTCTTGTTGAGACCGAAAAAAACGCAAAAGTAATAAGTACCGAATGGATTACCCTCGACAACAACCAAAAAATCCTCGAATGGTCAATTGCCGAAGCCGATAGAGGCAATTTTACTGTCCATATTGCTTGTGTTTACGAAAACAGGTTTTATTCGCAGGATTATACAGTGATGGTTCCATACACCAACAAGCAACTCGACATCGAGATAGAGACTTTCCGAAACAAACTTCAACCTGGCGAAGCAGAAAAATGGACCTTGACAATTAAAAATGCCAAAGGAGAAAAAGAAGTTGCTGAACTTATGGCCGGCATGTACGATGCATCGCTCGATGCGTTTAAGAGCAATTACTGGTTTATGAGCCTTTTGAAATACAACTACAGTTATTGCAGCTGGGAAACTGGCAACAATTTTACAACTGGATCGTCGTACGAATATTCAAAGGCCTATAACAGAAAATACGTGATACATAACATTTACATTCCTAAACTAAAATGGTTCAATTATCCGCTTTACTCCTACAATTATTACTACAGCGACTACGATGACTATGACAGAACTGTTAATACCTTTTCAACAGGCGGAAGTGTAACACAAAAAGCACCCGGAGTTTCAGGAGGAAAAGGAAGAGAAAAAGATTCTCCATCGGCTGTTTCCGACGAAGAAGTTACAGACAACTTAGAAGTATCGGGCGATAATTCTGTAAGCTTACCAAGTGAAGGCGAACAAGCAAAAGAAGACCGAAATGAAGGCAAAAACGGGATGGAAGATATTGCAGTGAGAAGCAATTTCAACGAAACAGCATTCTTTTTCCCACAATTGCGAACCAACGAAAATGGCGAAACTGTTCTTGAATTTACCATGCCCGAATCGCTCACCAAATGGAAATTCATGGGACTAGCTCACACCAAAGACCTTAAAACCGGAACCATTACCCGTGAGCTTTTCACCCAAAAAACACTGATGATCAATTCGTTTGCACCCCGATTCCTTCGCGAAGGCGACCAAATTGTATTTACGTCGAAAATCAGCAATCTTAGCGAAGGCGATTTGAGCGGAACAGCCCTCATTGAGCTTATCGATCCTTTCACTGGCGAATTGATTGCCGACAAATTTGGATTGAAGAATCCAACTATTGAATTCACTGTAAAAAAAGGTCAAAGCACCAAGGTTTCATGGTCGCTCAACATTCCTTATGGAATTGGAGCAGTGACATATCGCATCAAAGCCAAAGCTGGAGCTTTTACCGATGGCGAAGAAATGAGTTTGCCAATTCTGTCGAATCGAATGCTGGTAACCGAAAGTTTGCCCCTTCCCATTCGTGGAAACG
>DYON01000355.1 GCA_020720525.1 Acetofilamentum sp. | reverse complement strand
ACTCGTATTCAATGCGATATAAAATTAGATTGCTTTGTTGATTGCATACAAAATGTGGTTTTTAGAGATGCCCCTAATTCATTCGAGAAAATCTTGAAATACTATTAAAAACGTCAAATTTGTATCTGAAAAAACTGAATTTTTGTTGTTTTGAATATGATAAAACAACCTTTACATCCAGTTAATAATCCAATAACAATTGCGAAGTATTTTTGTAACAAACAAGGCAGCAATGGAAAAGTTAGATTTATTCTCGATAAGGTTGCAGGCAATGATGGCATTGCAAGAAGATTATTTTGAAACGCTGGTTGAGTTAGGAATTCACTACGAAAATACTGGACAATTGCGTCAGGCATTCGATTTATATCAAAAAGGAATAGAAAAAGCCGAGAAGGCAAAAAAAATGTTGGAAGGCACTTTGGTAGGTATGCTCGATTAGTTGGATGATTTTATAAACCAAAAAGAACACCCCCTCTGCGAAAGAACTATATAAATTCTTCGGTTTTGGGAAAGTGTTTTATAATCAATAGAATTTTCGACAATTCCCGAGTTTATTCATGAAATAGAGCATCTCTATATTTTTTTTAATCAATCAATCTGATTTTTTACATAAAATCTCAATTTCTTTTAATACTTTTATCCGATTTTTTACCATGGAGAAAGTTGAACTCGAAATTGGCGGCATTAGCTATAGTTACTCACAGAGTGGTGCTTACACACTCATTCTGTCCGAGTCGGGTGGGCAGCGTAAGCTACCCATCATTATAGGTCAATTCGAAGCGCAATCGATTGCCATTGAAATGGAGAAAATGAAGCCTGCAAGGCCGCTTACACACGATTTGTTCCGAAATTTTGCTCGAACATTCAATATCAAACTCAACGAAATCTTTATCAACAAATTTGAGGAAGGCGTTTTTCACAGTGTTCTGATTTTTGAGAAAGACAATCAGATTTTTTCGCTCGATTCGCGTACCAGCGATGCAGTAGCTCTTGCTATTCGCTTCAATTGCCCCATTTATACCAGCTACGAAATTATCGAAGAAGTTGGAGTTGTGTTCGATACAACCGACGAATCGTCAGATGCTGAAACCGACGAAGGCAAACAGCCTGTTGTTGAACAACAGCAAGGATTGTTGTCGCTTGTACTCGAAGAATTAGAGACTATGCTGTCCGAAGCTGTCGAAAACGAAGACTTTGAGCTTGCGTCGAAAATTCGCGACGAAATTAATCGCAGAAAATAATTTAAAATATTGCTTTATGGGACTGAAACTACGTTTGACCGTCATGAGCTTTCTCCAATATGCTGTTTGGGGAACATGGCTGATTTCGCTGGGCGCTTATTTGGGTGGCGGACTTCACTTTTCGGGTTTACAGATTGGTAGTTTTTATGCAACCATGGGTATTGCATCTCTGTTTATGCCGGCCATTATGGGAATTATTGCTGACCGCTGGATACCAGCGCAAAAATTGCTGGGGCTTTGCCATATAGTAGCAGCTGGCTTTTTAATTGCGGCTGCTCCTCAAACAGACTACAACATGCTGTATCCTTTGATGTTACTTAGTGTTATGTTTTATATGCCCACCATTGCCCTTTCCAACTCAGCGGCTTATCACGCACTCGACAAAGCCAGCCTCGATACAGTTAAGGCTTTTCCTCCAATTCGTGTTTTTGGAACAGTTGGTTTTATTGTAGCGATGATTTCGGTCGACCTACTTGGCTGGGCCATGTCTCCAAATCAACTTTATCTTTCTGCTGCAATAGGACTTTTACTGGGACTTTATTCTTTTACTCTTCCAAATTGTGAAATCAGTAAAAGTATTGGCAAGAAAACCTGGGTCGAAGCTATGGGACTTAAGGCTTTTGCTTTGTTTAAAGAGAAAAAAATGGCAATCTTTTTCATTTTCTCTATGATGTTGGGTATGTCGCTTCAGATAACCAATGCATATGCTAATGACTATTTGACAAATTATTTCGGACTAATTGATGCATTTAGAGGCACATTTGGCGTTGAACATGCAAACATTCTAATATCTTTGTCTCAAGCATCTGAGACCCTATGTATCTTGCTAATTCCATTTTTTCTGCGAAGGTTTGGAATTAAAAAAGTCATGCTCATCTCAATGTTTGCATGGGTTCTTCGCTTTGGACTTCTTGGTGCTGGTGACCCAGGTGCAGGAGTCTGGATGCTTATTCTTTCAATGATTGTTTACGGTGTTGCATTTGATTTCTTCAACATTTCAGGGTCTTTGTTTGTTGAAAAAGAATCGCCTGCATCCATTCGATCAAGCGCTCAAGGCGTTTTTATGATAATGACCAATGGCTTTGGCGCTTTCATAGGTTCATATGTTGCAGGTTTTATTGTCGACACATATAAATGGCCTGATGCCTGGTATATTTTTGCAGGCTATTCGCTGTTGGTTGCTATCATGTTTGCCTTGGTGTTTAAGTACAAACACAATCCCAGCGACCCAACATTGCAAAATGTTTAGCAT
>DYON01000354.1 GCA_020720525.1 Acetofilamentum sp. | reverse complement strand
TTAGACTTTTCAAAATCAAATCGCGCTTGTTTGTCAACGCAAACCTATTTCTTATCCACAATACGAAGAAGATTTGACTAAGGCCTAATTTATTTCGTAATTTTACAGGCTTTTAAATTTTCAAAAATGAAAAAATTATTTCTCATAATATGGCTATTGTTGCCTGCTCTTGGCATAGCTCAGATTCCAAACGGATACTACGACTCGGCTGCCGGGCTCAGTGGTAATGCGCTTAAAATAGCTCTTCATGATATTATTTCCAATGGTTTTGTAAGCACACAGTACGATGATTTATGGGATGTGTATCCAATCACCGACAAAAAAGCCAATGGGAAAGTATGGGACATGTATTCCGATATCCCAGGCGGAACTCCTCCGTATGAATTTACTTTTGTCACAAGCCAATGTGGTAGCTACAACAGCGAAAACGACTGTTTTAATCGCGAGCATTCTGTTCCGCAAAGTTGGTTTGGTGGTGCCTCGCCTATGTATAGTGATATTTTTCATGTTGTTCCAACCGATGGCTGGGTCAACAGCAAACGCTCAAACTTTCCTTTTGGCGAAGTTGGATCAGCAAGTTGGACATCGATGAACGGAAGTAAACTCGGGTCATGTGATTTTCCGGGATACACTGGAACTGTGTTCGAGCCTATCGACAGTTTTAAGGGCGATTTTGCACGCATTTATTTTTATATGTGTGTACGCTACAAAGACGAAATGCCTTCGTGGACAAGCGAGTCATTTTCGGGTGGCGACCTGAGCAGCTGGACCGAAAACATGTTTCTTCAATGGCATGCTCTCGACCCTGTAAGTCAAAAAGAAATCGACCGCAACAACCATGTTCACGATGTACAATTCAACCGAAATCCGTTTGTAGATAATCCCAGCTGGGTATATTCTATCTGGGGTCCAACAGCTGGAACCGATGAAGAGTCTGCCGTGAATTATTTCAATGTATTCCCGTGCCCAGCAACAAACACCGTCAATTTAGACTTCCGAAATGGAATAGAACCCAACGAAGCCTATCTATTCGACCTTCAAGGACGAAAAATACTCAACTTGAGTGGCGAGCAATCTTTTTCGGTTGAAGATTTACCCTCTGGTTTTTATGTTGTAAAATGTATTTTTAGTAATATTGCCTCCGAAAAAGCTTTGATTGTAACTCATTAATTTTTGCAACATGGAAAGTCCTGTGTATTACGAATCGCAACGCATGCGTCTTTGGTGGGTTTACCTCATTTGTGCAGGCATTTTGGGTTTGGCCGTATTTATTTTCGTGCAGCAAATAGTATTGGGAATTCCAACAGGAACCAATCCAGCGCCCGATTGGGGCGTTTGGGCTATTTTGGCTTTTGCTGTATGGTTGATTGTACTTATTTTACTCATCAAACTGCAACTTCGAATCGGCGAAAAAGGCATCGAAATTCGTTTCATCCCTTTTACCCACAAACGTTTTTCGTGGGACAAAATTGAATCGATGGAAGTGGTGGAATATCATCCTTTAAGAGACTTTGGTGGTTGGGGAATTCGCTACAACTGGAAACAAAAAGGGAAAGCATTCACCGTGGCAGGACATTTTGGCTTATCGCTCACCATGAAAGATGGCAAAAAAGTGCTCATTGGCACATACAAACCAGAAAAGTTGAAGCTTTTTGTTTCGAAATCGCCATATTTGAAATAGCCAATATGCCACTGGTTTATCACGAATGGATCAACGATAATCTGCAACTTGGCTTGTGGCACATCACCGAAAGTGTTGACGATCTCATTTCGAAGCTTTTTCTCAACAAAGAAGAATTTGAAACATTGAATTCGTTTGGTAGCGATTCGCGCCGAAAGCAATGGCTGAGCTACAGAGCGCTCATTCGCAATTTGGTTGAAAGCGATTACATTTATCGAATTTATTACGACGACAACAAAAAGCCATTTTTGGTGAATCCACAACGTTCAATTAGCATTACGCATTGCAACACTCATTCGGCTGTTCTTATTTCCCCCAGCATGACTCTGGCTCATGGTCTCGATATTGAACCAGTACATCCTAAAATTTTAAAAATCACCGACAAATTCATGAATCCGACCGAAGCTGCCGAATGGAGCAAATCGGGCGATACTGAAAAAGCAGTTGCATACTGGTCGTTCAAAGAATCCATTTTTAAGGCCTACGGCAAACGATATGTTTCCCTCAAGGGCAATATTGTTATAGAACCATTTCTTTTAACCGACAACGAAATGCGTGGTTTGGTAAAACTCAAGTCGAAACAACGCACATACAAACTTAAGCTGCGCAGCTTCGACAATCTTACTATAACCATTGCTCAAGAAGATAGAGACTTGGGACAGTAGAAATTAGATATGAGTTAATCCGCAGATTTATTCATAGATTAAATGATTTAGCTCTAATCTATATTTGTGTGTTTAGTTTGATTTCGATGCATTGTTAAAAGCGAAAAAAAACAACCACGAATTAAACACATTGTTTTTTTCCTCATCGT
>DYON01000353.1 GCA_020720525.1 Acetofilamentum sp. | reverse complement strand
GTTGATTTTTTCGTATCGAAGGGCGGCTTTTGGCTTTTTGTAACACACAGCAAATTAGAGAAATAAGCATTCATGGCATTAGCAGTAGTAACAAAAATCCTCTTTAAAAACTCGTGTTGTTAAGTTAGTGTTATTTGTAGCCTTGAAAATAACGTGTAAATGTAAAATATATTTGTGAAATAAAAAAAACAATAACTTTGCAAACTCAAAACAATAATTTTAGAAAGGTATATCTATGAATCAGGATCGCAAAACAAATTTAGCTCGCATTGGTGTTTTTTACGACGGAAACTATTTTCTTCATGTGAGCAATTACTACAATTACGTGCATAATCGTCAGAGCCGCATAAGCATAAGCGGTCTTCATACGTTTATTCGGCACTATGTAGCGCAAGAAGAAGGTATCGACTCGCAGTATTGCCAAATTGTCGATGCACACTATTTTCGAAGCAGGCCAGGAGCTAAAGAGGCCAGTATGAAAGGAAATCAGCTTTATTTTGATCGTTTGTTCGACGATATTTTAATGTCTGAAGGTATTACAACACATTATTTCCCTGTGCGCACCGTTCAGGGTGTGAAAATGGAAAAAGGAATCGACGTGTGGTTGGCTCTCGAAGCATTCGACCTAACTATTTCGCGTCATTTCGACATCATGGTCATTATTGCCTCCGATGGCGATTATGTTCCGCTGGTTCGCAAAGTAAACGGACTGGGTACAAAAGTGATGCTTGTGAGTTGGGATTTTGAATTTGTTGACGATTTTGGCCAACAAAAAATGACCCGTACTTCACAAGATTTACTTCGCGAAGTTACTTATCCTGTTGCAATGCACGATTTGATTGAAGATCCCGATTTTGTTTCAAATGCACTTATCAATGGTCTTTTTGTGCCGCGTAGCGAGCGCAAAGAATATGACGGATCGGATAGCGACGATTTTATTGAGCTCGAAAGCGACGGAATTGAGCGTGAAAGTTCTATTCTTAGCTTGAAAAATGGATATGGATTTATCAAGTATCCGCCCAACAATCTTTTCTTCCATTATCATACTCTTGTCGAAACCGATATGAACGAACTTCGACCAGGCGATAATATCACATTCGAAATCGCCAAAAACGAAAAAGGCGAAGACGTGGCAGTGAAAGTGAAAATAATTAAAGACTAGTTTAGTTGCAATTATTCTTCAGCACCATATCTTTTTAGGTATGGTGTTTTGTTGTAATCAGATGTCCGATTCTACTTGTTCGAAGCGAACCAATCGAAACTTTTTATGTTTCATAAATAATTGAATGATGGCGTTGGCATCTTTATCGTCGATGCTCGGACGCTCGAGAAACGATTTGCAATCGTCGACCGTAGATACAGTTGTGTCAATTGGAAAGTAGCCAAACCCTTTGTAAGAGCCATTTTCAATCAGAACAAATGGTGTATTTCCATTCGACGGAAATCCATCGCTGAGAAAAAACGTTTCGTGTCTCATTTGCATGCTATTGAGAGCTGCGCTGGCTCGCAAGTTGTAGGTTTCGACTGGTTCGAGACCAATACAAGCACCTTTGCATTTTCTGATTTGATGATGAAAACAAGGACCATCGGCAATATAAGTACCACAAAGCTTCTGGCAAAGTTCGTAACGATTGATTAGCCGTTCCATATAACCTACAGCACTGTTTTTGTCGGAGAATGTGCGCAATGGAGCAACACCTTTTTCGCTAAGCGTAGCAGCAATATAGAAATTTAGATATCCATTTTCGTCTTCTCGGTCGTAAATAGCAAATTTCGACATGCTTCGCCTTCCAGCTCGGTTCAAAAGTGGCTTGTGCATTTTAATTTCGTGCGATTCTTTGAGTAGCGAAATAAGCTCGCTTCCTGTTTCGACAAAATCGATTCGTGTGCAAAGCTCTTGCATTCGAATATCGCGGTGATTTTTTCGATTGTAGAAATGATCGAGTACTCGCTTATGTAAATTGATGCTTTTGCCAATATATATAAGGCTGTCGTTTTCGTCGAAAAAGTAATATACACCAACTACTTCGGGTATTTCGGCAAAGCGCGAAATATCGAGTTTGGGATGAATTTTCGATTCGAGTTGGCGCAAATTCTGTGGTTCGGGAATTCCTGTTTCTTGCAAAAGGAGAAATAAATCGACTGTTGCACGCGCATCGCCAGCTGCTCTATGACGGTCATGAAGCGAAATGCCAAGGTCGTCGCAAAGATTTCCAAGACTGTATTTTTCGTGTCCAGGCAAAATTTTCCGGCTGAGTGCAAGTGTGCACATCTTTTCGCGCTGAAAAGCGTAGCCCAAACGAGCAAATTCGGTAGCAATGTAGTTGTAGTCGAAGCTTACATTGTGAGCCACAAATACAGCTTCGTCGGTAATTTCGACTATTCGTTTCGCTATTTCGTAAAATTTGGGAGCATTGACAACCATTTCTTCCGAAATGCCAGTCATCGATGTAATGAATGGCGGAATTTGGCATTCGGGATCGATGAGCGATTGAAATT
>DYON01000037.1:5806-14943 GCA_020720525.1 Acetofilamentum sp. | reverse complement strand
ACCGAAAACAGGCTTGATTCCATAAACTTTTGTTTTTGCAAAAATAGTGAATTCGTGGAATGCAGTTTTTTTATTCATTTCCGTAGTTTGCTCAAATCAACTTTGATTGCACTGAATTGTGTTGTAACGCCACCGAGAAAGGTTTTGCTTCGCTTTATTGAGAAATTACACCGCCATCGATTGAGCCGCAGACCCTAAATATCCTTTTAGAAAGGATATCCGATACCAAAACTAAAATTGGTTTTGTTAAAACGAGTAAATCCCAACCAGCGTTCTCCTTCGGCTTCAGCAGGGTCAATAACGGGTAAAGCTGCATCGATTCGAAAAATAAAGAAATCGAAATCCATGCGAAGCCCAAAGCCTGGTCCAACTCCTAATTGTTTGTAGAAACGACCAAATTTAAATACTCCACCTGGAAATTCTTCGTTGCTGTAAGTGGTCCAAACATTTCCCGCATCCACAAAAAGGGCTCCCTTGAACCAACTAAAAATGGGAAATCGATATTCCAGATTCAACACCAAGCTGATGTCGCCTGTGCGATCGAAAGAAGTAGAATCGGAATAAACTCCTGGTCCCAGAGAACGAAATTTCCAAGCTCTTACATCGTTCGATCCCGAAGCCGAATAGCTTTTTTCGAATGGCAGCAAAACACTGTTTCCATAAGGTAAGCCTGCACCAACAAAAACGCGTCCAACCAGCATGTTTTCTGCTCGGAGTGGTATATAGTGACGGTAGTCGAAATCAACTTTAAAATATTGCGAATAATTGATGCCAAGAACTCTAAAAACCTCACCCTGAGTAGCAAAATTTAAACCATTTCCAATCCAAAGCGTCACACCTGCTTGTTCAACATTGAGTTTTCGATAGTGATAGGGTTTATCTTTACGGCTTGTTTGTGTGTTTTTTAGCAAAGTAAAACCAAAACCTGGAATAAAGTGATCTTCGTAGCTGTAGCGAATGGTTCTCGAAAATTGCGAAATGCGGATAGCAAAAAGTGAATCGGGCATAATGCGCACCAGATTAATTGGTAAATAAACCTGCATGGTTTGATTTTCCGATTCGCGCCATTCGAGTGTGGTTTTGAGCTGGCTGATATAGCGCTGGTAGTCGGGGCGAAACTGATAGTTAAATCCCATCGAGTAGCGTATCATTGGGCGGCTGCTTTGCGTAAACAAATTATTGGTCACAGGTCGGCTTAGCGTAGCATCGGAGCTTATTTCGGCCGAGTTGAAAGGCAACCCCCCAATTACATCGTCTTCGTTGCTAAAAACCGATTTTTGTAACTCCAGTCCACCTTTTATTTTGTAGGTAAACTGCTCGGCTCCATTAAATAGGTTTTTGTTTTTATAAACAATATTGCCAGCTGTGCCAAGGTTTCCCGACGAGTTGGTGCCTTCAATTTCAACATTAATAGATTGAACAGGCGACATGCTCAATTCGATATACGCATCCATTGGTACCGTTTTTTGCATTGGATCGGTAATAGAATCGGGCTGAAAACGAATGTTGATGTATTTAAAAACATTCAGATTGCTAAGCTCGGACTGGGTTTTGTTTGCATCGGATAAGTTGAACCACGAATTCGGTCTGAAAAAGATTTTACGCGAAATGGTTTTGGGTTTCACTCGCAACTTCCCAAAATGAACAAAAGTGATGGTGTCGAAATCGGTTTTGTTTCGAGGTGTTTTCACATACACTGTTGTGTCGGCAACCACAACCTCGTTGCCTGTAATTGAATAGTCCGAAAGCACAAATATGTTTCGAATCTGATAGCGACGGTGGTCGTAAAATTGAATGGAATCCCTAACGTTGCGCTGAATATTGTATGGTCGATTTACAATCAATTTCACGTCGAGGGTATGATTGCCTAATGCAGAGTCGATTTCGTAACGAATATACGATTTGCTGAAGGCGTAGTAACCTAGGTTTTTCAGATCGTCGTTGATTCGTGTTCTTTCATTGTCGAGCAAGTCTTCGTTGTAAACTTTTCCGGGACCAATGAGTGCATTTTTTTTACCAGCCAACAAATACGCCCTGATGCTTGGATCGCTGGTTACATATTCCATTTTGTTGATGGTATAGGGCGTTCCGGCTTCAATGCTGTAAGTGATTTTTGCTTTTCTGTTTTTTCGCCTATATTTTACTGTGTCGCTCACTTCAGCGTTGAAATAACCGTTATTTCGGCAATAAAGCTGCATTTGCTCAATGCTTTGCTTTGTTAACAGCGAATCGTAAAACACAGGTTCCTCTCCTACGGTATTCATTAGCCCGTATCTGAAGCCGCGTTTCGATTTGGCAAGTTCTTCTGCTTCGTTTACATCGAATTTCTCTTTCTTCTTTTGATATTTATATTCAATAGAGGTCTTGTTCTTTTCTTTGGCTTCTGCCACTTTTTCTTTGCCTTTGGCAATAATCTTTTTTTGTTTTTCTTTCTTTTTGGCTATTTTCTTCCTGATTTTCTTTTCTTTAATAGCCGAGCGATCTTTCATTGATGCGCCAATATTGTAAACCGTTGTGTGAAAACGGAAGGCATATAATATTTTTCGATTCTCCTTTTGCTTAATTAATCCCCATAAATCGTAATAATCGAGGTCGTTGTTATCGGTAGTAAGTTTGGTTTTTGTTAGAAATATTTTTCCTGGATTGCGGCGAATGGTGCTACAACCCGACATCAAAATGGTTGCAACGAGTACAAAAACAAGGGTAATATGTTTTATTAAGTTTTTATTCATGTCGGAGCGATTCGATGGGGTCGAGTTTGGCGGCTCGCATTGCTGGAAGTAAACCAGAAAGAACACCTACAACGAATGTGATAAAAAATCCAAGAAAAATCCAACCCCAAGGAATTACAAAGGATGTGTTGAGAATGAGACTGATGATGTTTCCAAAAAGAACACCGAGGAAAATACCCAAAAAGCCTCCCAGCTGACCAATAACGATGCTTTCAACTAAAAACTGATTGCGTATGGCTATATTGGTTGCACCCATTGCTTTGCGAACACCAATTTCACGAGTTCGCTCCGATACACTCACCAACATGATATTCATGAGCCCAATTGAAGCACCCATGAGAGTTATTAGACCAATTAATGTTGCAGCTAGAGTCACATATCGAATATTTTCTAGAAGTATATTCACCAAATTGTCGCTTTTTCGAATGTCGAAGTTACTCACTTGACCAACACTGAGCTTTCTAATGGTTCTAAACAAGCCTGTTGCTTCGCCAATAGCTATTTCGAGCTGCTTTGGGTCGGATGGCATTACATTGATTCGAAACGCGACAGGTACTTGATTGAAATAGCGTCGAATTGTGGTTACTGGAACCAAACACGACTTATCGCCCGAAAAACCAAAACTACTTCCCTTGCTTTCTAGAACTCCAATTACGGTGAATCGCATTGGACCAATTGCTATTTGCTTGTCGATAGGGTTTTCGCCTGTAGGAAACAAAATATCTTTAATTTCGGAGCCAATTATGGTGATATTTCTGCCTCGTTGAATTTCCTGTGGAGAAAAATTTCTTCCTGTTTCAACATCTTGACCTCCAGTGATCATATAATTTTCGTCAACTCCAAGAACAGAAATATTGGGATTGGTTTTTTCTGTCTTATAGCGCAATGTTGCGGTGTTGGCGGCAAAAGTATAAATAGAAACGGTTGCCGGAAAACGATATCGCTTTTTAAATTCACTTGCTTGATACCAGTTTATTCTTTCGTATTCTATTCTGTTTCCACGACCACCGCCTATGCTACCTCGCATTTGTACATCGGAAATGGTAAATGTATTGCTTCCCATTTGTGTGAAGCTATTGCTCAACGTCGATTTGATCGATTCAATTGCTGTTAATATGCTTATCAGTGCCATTATCCCAAAGGCGATGATGAGGATAGTAAGAACAGTCCGAAGTAGATGGCTACGGATAGAACGCAATGCAATATTGAGGCTTTCGCCTAGAATTTTCAAGTTCATAGAACCAGATTAAAACGAGCTAGAACTCCAAAGATTAAAGCCCAACCGACAACAGATATGCAAAAATAAACAATTATATGTTTCCGTTTATTGTACCAGCGTTGAGCGATAAAAGCTGTTAAAGGGATAGAAAGTACTACTGGGCCAACAAATAGGAGAAAAAACAAGCCCGCACGGTGTGCTGTAAGGATAATTCTTCGGTTTTTTATCAACCATTTTAGACGGTTTTTGTGCGCTTTTGGAGAAAATATTTTCCTAAACAACAATATGATGATGTCGAAGAAAAAATAGAAAATTAAAAATCCAAAAACGCCTCCTATGGCGAGGCAAATAGATATTTCCCAGTAATTGAATCCACTTGCTAAGGCTGCGGGTCCAGCAAAAATGAATCGATAGGAGCTGATGGCTATTACATACAAATACTCAAAAATCGAATTAGCCAATCCCAAGATAAACAACATCGATTTGCTCAATTATTCCTTGTGTCCAAAAGCCAAATCGCCAGCGTCGCCTAAGCCTGGAACAATATAGGCCTGGGCGGTCAATTCCTCGTCGATTGCAGCTGCCCAAATATGCATTTTGCGATGAGGTAAATGTTTGCGTACATATTCAATTCCCTGTGCGCTTGCAATTACTGTTGCTATATGTATTTCGGATGGTGTGCCAAACTGAAACAATTCCTTGCAAGCCAACACCAACGAAGAGCCTGTTGCGAGCATTGGGTCGGCAACTACGAGCACTTTCCCCTCAATGTCGGGGCTACTTACATATTCTACCTGTATTGTAAAACGGCCATCTTTATGGTGTTTGCGAAAAGCCGAAATAAATGCACTGGGCGATTGATCGAAAAAATTAAGAATCCCTTGATGAAAAGGAAGTCCAGCTCTTAATATAGTGGCTAAAACTGGCCAGTTTTCTACAACTGGGACTTCGATGGCCCCAAGTGGGGTAGTTACTTCGCGCTTCGAGAAATCAATCTTTTTACTTATTTCATAAGCGAAAATTTCGCCAAGTCGCTCCAAGTTTCGTCTGAAACGCATGCTGTTGGCTTGTATCGATTCGTCGCGAAGTTCGCTCACAAAGTGATTTACAATTGAGTTCTCTTTCCCAAGATCGTGTACCATAGCGCTAAAGTTAATGTGCGATAAAAGTAGTAAATAAAACAATAAGAAAAACTGTTGCTGGGTTTATGCTTCCAACAACAGTTGTATTCTTTCTATTTGCTGAATTTGCCATAAAAATTCACAAGGGCTTCAATTCCGTTGAAGAAATTGACAAGTGGAAAGTTTTCGTTGGGCGAATGTATGGCATCCGATTCGAGACCAAAACCCATTAAAAGCGATTTCACCCCAAGAATTTCTTCGAATGTTGATATAATGGGAATGCTTCCGCCGCTGCGGGTTGGAACAGGTACCTTGCCAAAAACTTCTGTCAATGCCGATTCGGCAGCGTTGTATGCTGAAACGTCAATTGGCATCACATACGCTTGTCCACCATGAAGAATATCAACTTTCACTTTCACGTATGCTGGGGCAATACTCAATAGATGATTTTTGATGAGTTCTGCCATTTTGTGGTGATCTTGATGGGGAACCAAACGCGACGAAATTTTCGCATAGGCTTTCGATGGCAAAACGGTTTTGCTTCCTTCACCAGTATAGCCTCCCCAGATTCCACACAAATCGAGAGTAGGCCTAATTCCAGTGCGTTCAACACTCGTGTAACCTTCTTCACCAAACAATTCTTCGACGTCGATGGCTTTTTTGTATGCGTCCAAGCTAAATGGAGCCTGATTAAGAGCTGTTCGCTCGGCTTCGGAAACCACGTCAACATCGTCGTAGAAATGAGGAATAGTTATTTGCCCCTTCTCGTTGGTGAGCGATGCTATCATTTTTGTTAAAACATTGATTGGATTGGCTACAGCTCCGCCAAACAAGCCAGAATGCAGGTCGCGGTTTGGTCCGGTTACCTCAATTTGCAAATAGGTGAGTCCGCGCAAACCAACCGTGATGCTTGGAATGTCGGAAGCAATCATACCTGTATCGCTCACTAAAATAATGTCGCCATTCAAACGATGCTTGTTCTGACGACACCATTCGGCCATTGAAGGACTTCCAATTTCTTCTTCGCCTTCAATCATGAATTTCACATTGCATTTGAGCTGGTTTGTTTTTACCAGATATTCGAAGGCTTTGGCGTGCATAAATCCCTGCCCTTTGTCGTCGTCGGCACCACGAGCCCAAATCTTACCGTCTTTAACAACTGGCTCGAAGGGTTGCGAGTTCCATAAATTGATTGGATCGACGGGCATCACATCGTAATGAGCATACACAATCACTGTTGGCAATGATGGGTCAATCAGTTTTTCGCCATACACTACTGGGTTGCCAGCTGTTGAACAAACTTCGGCAAAATCGGCACCAGCTTTCAGTATCGATTCTTTCCAATACTCTGCGGCACGAATCATATCGTCTTTGTGGCTGCTTTCGCTGCTGATACTTGGAATTTGCAAAAGGCCAAATAGTTCTTCTAAAAAGCGTTCTTTGTTGCTTTCGATGTAATTTTTAATGTTGCTCATGATATGGGTTGTTTTATAAGCAAAAATAGCATTTATTTTCGTTTTGTTCCAAACAAATGCACCCAAGTGGAATAAAATAATCAAAGTACCATACGCTGGTGCATTTTACCAAGTAAATATCCCAAAAAGCTGTTGCCTCAAGAGAAGCAGCAAAACGATATATAACACCGACGAGAATTGTATTTAAGAACTTTTATCATCCACATAGGTTATAGCCTCGTACGTTGTTGAATTTGTCTTCTCAAATTTTACTCAGTTACAATTTTCACACATCGAAGGTGCTTCTCTTTTTAGCAACGATTTGCGAAATAGTGTCATTTTTTCCCCTTTCCAGATAATATCAGCCTTCGTTTCGCTGACATTCCCTACCGAAAATTCGCTGAGTTTATCGTAGCAACATGGAACTACTCGGCCGTCGGTTTCAACAACGAGCGTTTGCCACAAGC
This sequence comes from Acetofilamentum sp., assembly GCA_020720525.1. Classification (GTDB taxonomy): domain Bacteria; phylum Bacteroidota; class Bacteroidia; order Bacteroidales; family DTU049; genus GWF2-43-63. The sequence goes on along the minus strand of DYON01000037.1, from coordinate 7,950 downwards.
GTTTACAAATTCGTGGAGCTTTGTGTGATAGCTCAATTGAATTGCTCTCGATTCGCTGATATCGGCTGTATTTGCTGTTTTTTGGCAGCCATTTTGCCGCATTTTCGGCGTTGTAGAATTGAGCGGCTTTGTACACAACTTTGTCGGCACCTGCTTTTGTGGCAATTTGCTTCAATTCTTGTAGCTGGTGTTCGTTGAACGAAAATACCAACATTTGCACTTCGATGATAGGCGTTTTCGAGCCTAATTTTTTCTTTACGCTATTCAGTAATTTTATGGCTGATATTGTTTTTTCGAAGCTACCACCCACGCGGTATTTTTCGTAGGTCTCTTGATTGATTCCATCAAGCGAAACAACTACTTTCGACAAACCACTATCGACAATTTGTGAAGCAGAGTTGCTGTCGATTGCCTGTGCATTGGTTGACAGAAGTACAAACATTTTTTTTGCTCGGGCTAATTCTATTTTTCTAAAAATATCGGCATCGAGAAGTGGTTCGCCTTGAAAATAGAGGTTTAAATAAAATGTTTTGGGGCAGAGATTGCCTAAAATTTTGTCGAATGTAGCTGGTTGCATTAATTTTTCGTTTCGGCTGAGTTGTTTCATCCCCACAGGACATTCTGGACAACTGAGCTGGCAAATTGCCGAAGGCTCGATGGTTGCAGCCCATGGCTGATTCCAGACAATTATTTTTTGGAACAAGCGGCTGAAAAAAATACTGAGAACCGACAAAAGCAAATTTGCAATTCGCGCAGGCGAAAGGGTTTTGAGAAGTAACCAAAGCTCGTGCATTCTATTTGTCTTTTTCTTTAGCTTCTTTCGATTCACGTGTTCGCTGCAATTCGGCTCCAAGGCTTTGTGTTGCTTTGCTCACAAAGGACCAATTTTTAAAGAATTCCATAGCAATAATGCGAATGAGCGTGTATGCTGGGATTGCCAAAATCATCCCAAAAGGACCAGCAATTAGGCCAGCCATAATTACCACCAAAAAAATTTCGATTGGATGCGCTTTCACACTTCGAGAATAAATAACGGGTTGCAGAACAAAATTATCAATCAAATTAGCAATACCGAAAACCGCAAGCATTTGAAGCAAAAGAGGAAAAGCGTCGGTTGCAAACAAATCGCTCGGAAGTGCCGTAAGTCCGATTATTGATCCAACGATGCCTCCAATAATTGGACCTAAGTAAGGTATAATGTTGAAAATGCCGGCGGCAATTCCTATAAATATTGCATTGGGAAGGCCAACAATATACATGCCAACCGAAATAAGCGTCATCATGGTGATTTGCTCAATAAACAAACCAATAAAATAGCGCGACAACATTTTTTTGCTGTAAAACAAAATTCGGGCTATTTCGTCGTGCGATTCGTTGGGAGTAATGGTTTTAAGCCCTTTGTAAACAAGTCGGTCGTCGCGGAGGAAAAAGAATGCAAGAAAAAGAATTGAAAAAACACCAATACTAATTTGCCCCAGCATCCCGAAAAGCCCTCCAGCGAATTTCTGAATGTTGATGGAAGCAAGAAAATCGAGAACATAGGTGGAGATAATACCTTCGAAAGTATCGGTTGGCGAGAGTATATGATATTCGCGAAGTTGATCTTCGAGATGATTGATTGGCTCTTTCAGGTTGTTGAGAATCCCGTAAATGTCAACTTGCGAGATGTATTGAGCCTGATCGACTAGAACGGGTATTAAAAAATAGAACAAGGCGGAAAATATTCCAACAACCACCAATAGTGCAATTAGTGCATTGAACGAATGCGGTAGCCGTATTTTCCAAATATGAACTTTATCGAGCATTCTCACTATTGGATTGCCCATGAGCGAAATAATCAGGGCGGTAAAAATGTAGATGAGAATTACTGAGAAAAAATAGAAAAAAACAAAAACCAGTGCCAAAAATGGCAACCAAACATACCACCGTTTAATGTATGACATACGTTTTTTTGGTAAAGGTAGAAATTTCCTGTTATTTGATACTTGTTGCAACTCGAATAATTCGTTTATCCGTTGATGAAATATCGATGATGCGATGAGGCGCAAGGGCGATGAGGCGAGAAATGCAAATCTGTTCAATTAGTTTTATCCGTTGATGAAATATCGATGATGCGATGAGGCGCAAGGGCGATGAGGCGAGAA
>DYON01000037.1:0-5706 GCA_020720525.1 Acetofilamentum sp. | reverse complement strand
GGCGAGAAATGCAAATCTGTTCAATTAGTTTAATCCGTTGATGAAATATCGATGAGGCGATGAGGCGCAAGGGCGATGAGGCGAGAAATGCAAATCTGTTCAATTAGTTTAATCCGTTGAAGGAATATCGATGAGCCGAAAAACGCTGGGCCATATATTTCTGCGGTTGAAAAGAAGAAATGTAGTGTCAATAGAAAATCAGACATTCACTTAATTTGGCAACAAAATTTTGCGATTTGAAATTATACCTGCTATATACTGAATAAACGAAGAAAAAGGTTTGCATAGATTGATGTGATTGTTTGAAGTTGACAAACAACGAATCTTTTTCAATCTAAAATATTGTTGTTTAGCAATGTGTTGAAATTGTTTAGTCGCACATATTTATTTTTGTTGATTTTTTTTAAGTATGTAACGCGTTGAAATATAGCACAGTAAATGGTTGTTGGACAGTGGTGGGATAAAATAAATTTGTTAAATTATTAAAATTAGTATGTTGTATCGATTTTTCTTGTATTTTTGCCGCAATATTTTGTTGTAAACCGTACCAAATTGAAAGAGTGGGTTATAGCAAGATTGTTTTTTTAACTTTTTTCATTATGAACATTTACGTAGGAAACCTTAATTACAAGGTAAACGGTGACCGTTTGAAGACCATTTTCGGCGAATTTGGTGAAGTTTCATCTGCAGTAGTTATTACTGACAAATTCACAGGCAAAAGCAAAGGCTTTGGCTTTGTAACAATGGACAACGACGACGATGCACAGCGTTCAATTGCCGAACTCAATGGTAAAGATTTCGATGGCCGCCAAATGGTGGTAAACGAAGCTCGCCCAAGAGAAGACAACCGCTAGTAAATCCTTACTTGATTATTAGCTGAGGATTCCGGTTAATTTCGGTATCGTATATTTGACAGCCTTTTTGCAACAAAAGGGTTCGTGAAGTGCAATGTCCGAAATACTCCGAACGAATTTCCAGGGTGCAGATGAATAGTCTGTACCCTTTTTCTTTGCATTATTAATGCGTAACTTTGCCCCATGAAAATGCACGAGGCAGCAACTAGGGTTTTTGCTCCTGTTTTTGAAACAGAGTCGTTTGCCACATTATTGGAGGTTTTGAAATCGAATGTCGGCAGCTTGTGCGAAGTTGCTGGAATGGCCGGCTCTTCGTTGGCGGTATTGGTGGCTGGAACCAGTGCAAAACAAGGTGGAAAACATATTGTGGTTGCTGCTGGTCGCGAAGAAGCTATGAGCTTTTACGATGACCTCGAAAACTTACTCAATCAAAAAAATGTTTCTGCCGAACGAAAAAGCGTGCTTTTTTATCCCACGTCGTATCGCAAAGAGAATGCTCCTGTCGAAACCGACATGAAACATTCGCTGCTTCGAGCCGAAGCTTTGCGCGCATTGCAAAATAGCCGCGAATATTGTGTGGTTACTTGGCCAGCCGCCATGGTCGAAAAAATTCCCGACCCCGCCTATTTGGCCACAAATTCGCTTATGCTACACGCAGGTGAGAAAATCGATCTCAATTTCATTGAAGAGGTTCTTGCTGGATACAATTTCAGACAAGTCGATTTTGTAAGCGAACCAGGCGATTTTGCCTTGCGTGGAGGAATTTGCGATGTTTATTCGTTTGCCGACGAAAATCCGTTTCGAATTACTTTCGTGGGCGATAAGGTCGAAAATATTCGGTCGTTCGACCCCAGTACACAGCTTACTATTTCGAATTGCGATTCAATACAAATCCTCCCCGATATAAGCAATCTCGAAAATACCGAAATGCTGATTTCGGCTTTTGATATGATTGGAAAGTCGTCTGTCTTTTGGCTAAATGCTTCCGATTCGATGCAGCAGTTTAGCGAAGAGAGTTTGCGGTTGCAACATTTTCAGGGAATCGACCCCGAAAGGTTTTTGTTGCCCGAAGCATGGAACAATGCTTTGGATACCAGAACTCGGGTTGTAGCTTTCGCAAAAGCAGCCGAACCAAAATATCCCGATTCTGCGATTGTTTCATTCCATTTTCTTCCTCAGCCTTCCATCAATCGCAAATTCGACTGGTTTGTGGAGGATGTTTTCGAAAAACTCTCCAAAGGCTGGTCGGTCAATATTGTTGCCGAGAGTTCGCAGCAGGTCGAGCGTCTGTATTCGATTCTTCGCGATATCGAAGAGCAAAAACGGCTGTCGATTACCGAGAAAATTAATATCAGTAAGTTTTCTCTGTCGGAAGGCTTTATTGAAACCGATACGAAGTTGGCCGTTTTTACCGATCACCAATTGTTCAATCGCTATAAGCGAAGCGGGCTTCACGACCGATTTAGCCGCCCCGAACGTTTGTCGATCAACGAGCTGGTCAATTTGCAGCCAGGCGATTATGTGGTACATATCAACCATGGAATTGGTCGTTACGCTGGTTTGCAAAAGGTTGAGGTGAATGGACAATTGCAAGAAGCTATTCGGCTTTTGTACAAAGACGACGATGAACTTTTGGTGAGCATTCATGCACTGCATCGCATATCGAAATATGTTGGGAAAGACGGTACTCCTCCTTCGATTGACCGTATTGGTGGAAGTTCGTGGGTTACTCGAAAAAACAAAGCCAAAAAGAAAGTAAAAGATATTGCACGCGAATTGATAAGCCTTTATGCCAAACGCCGTGCAGCGAAAGGGTTTGCGTTTTCGCCCGACAACTATCTGCAATATGAACTCGAAGCTTCTTTTATTTACGAAGATACTCCCGATCAGGAAACCGCCACCGAACATATCAAAACCGATATGGAAGCCGAATTTCCAATGGATAGACTTATTTGTGGCGATGTGGGCTTTGGTAAAACTGAATTGGCGGTGCGTGCTGCTTTTAAAGCTGTGGCCGATAGCAGGCAGGTTGCCATTCTTGTTCCAACCACCATTTTGGCATATCAGCACTATCGTACTTTTATTGAACGCCTCGACGAACTGCCAGCTAAGGTCGAATATTTGAATCGGTTTCGCTCGGTCAAAGAGCAAAAAGAGGTTGTCGAAAAAGTGAAGCAGGGCAAGGTAGATATTCTTATTGGTACTCACCGATTGCTGAGTAAGGATATCGAGTTCAAAAATCTTGGACTGCTCATTATCGATGAAGAACAAAAATTTGGCGTAGCAGCAAAAGAAAAACTTAGAAATCTGAAAGAAAATGTCGATACATTGGCTCTTTCGGCAACTCCAATCCCTCGCACCTTGCAGTTTTCGCTCATGGGAGCGCGCGATATGAGTGTTTTGCGCACACCACCACCCAATCGGTATCCTGTTCAAACCGAAGTGCTTTCGTTCGACCCCGAACTCATTTATAATGCCATCAGCTACGAAATAGAACGCGGCGGACAGGTGTATTTTGTGCACAATCGTATTCAAAACATACAAGATATTGCCGATTTGGTGCGAAAACTTGTCCCCGAAGCACGCGTTGCCACTGGTCATGGTCAAATGAGTGGCGATGAACTCGAAAAAGTGATGCTGAGTTTTGTTGGAGGCGAAATTGATGTGTTTGTTTCTACCGCCATTGTAGAATCGGGGCTCGATGTGTCGAATGCCAACACCATGATTATCAACGATGCACAAAACTTTGGGCTCAGCGATTTGCATCAGCTGCGGGGTAGAGTAGGGCGGTCGAACAAAAAAGCATTTTGCTATTTGTTTACACCTCCCGAAATGATTCTGAGCGACGAATCGCGCCGCCGACTAAGAGCTATTGCCGAATTTTCCGACTTGGGTTCCGGTTTTCAAATTGCCATGCGCGACCTCGATATTCGCGGAGCAGGAAATTTGCTGGGTGGCGAACAAAGTGGTTTTATAGCCGAAATTGGCTACGAAATGTATCAGAAAATTTTAGACGAAGCCCTTTCGGAGCTCAAACTCGAAGAATACAACCATGCTGGCGATGCCGACGATAAACCACGACAATATGTGCACGATGTGGTTGTCGAAACCGATGTGAGTATTTTATTTCCAGACAATTATGTTCCGTCGGTAGCTGAACGACTGACACTTTATAAAGAGCTAAATGAAGTTGAAACTGAAGAAAAATTAGCAGAATTTGTGTTCATGATGACCGATCGTTTTGGTGCTATCCCCAAAGAAGTTGAGGAACTCATTGGTGCTGTCCGATTGAAATGGTTGGCCAAGCAAATGGCCATCGAAAAAGTTGTCATCAAGGGCGGATTGCTTATTTTGTATTTTGTGCCCAAGCAAAATTCTCCTTTTTTCAGCTCGGAAGCGTTTGGAAATGTGATCAATTTTACGGTGAAAAACTTTCAACGCAGCCTCATGAAAGAGCAAAACGACCGCTTGGTACTCAAGGTTGAAAAAATCAGAACCGTTGCTGCCGCTATTGCTGTGATGCGGGAGATGAGCGAGTGTGAGCAGAGCGAGTTGATTAATTAATAACGTAATTTACTCCAGGCCCAGAACCATGTTTTTCAATCAAATTCTTTGTTAGCAAATCCGAGAGAATCCTTTTTATAGTTGGGCTAGGAATCCCCAATTTCTTAGCTATCTCACCAGATTTGCAACCAGGGTGATCACCAATATAGGTAAGTATCGACTTCTCACGCGGAGATTGTTGACTGATAGTGCCTTTCTGGTTAATCTTTTGCATGAGCAGTATTTGAATATTTTTCAAGGATTCAAGGAAAAACTCAACCCACTCATCTACATTCTCGTTTGGACGATGTGCCTGACAAGCTCTTAATACACGATAATAATCAACCTTTTTGCTTTCAATCTCATGCTCAAAACTAACATATTGAATCCACTTGTATCCGTTCTTCAAAAGTAACAGTGTGGCTATCAAACGGCTCAATCGGCCATTACCATCTTGAAAAGGATGAATACTGATAAAATCATAAGCAAACAACGCGCATTTTACAAGCGGATGTGTTACCGTATCGGTATTGTACCAATCCACCAATAAACGCATCGCATCTTGTGTTGGTAATCCGGCCTCGGTTGTCTGAAAAACTATATGTTTGGAGCCATCGAGATAGGTAGCTTCTACGGCATTGCTTACTTGCTTATAATCGCCCTTGTGCCACTTATCCTTTGCGCTATGCCGCATCAGAATTTTGTGAAGGTTCTTTATGCTATTCTCGAGTATCTCAATATCTGAATATGACTCAGAGATTATATCAAGTGTCTCAAAATATCCAACAACTTCTTGAGAATCACGATCAGTTAACTTTGTAATATCGATATTATTAAGAAGATTGTTAACCTCCTCATCACTCATCATCGACCCCTCAATTCGAGTTGAGGCAGCTACACTACGAACAGTTGCTATAGATTTTAACTGCTTTAGGCTTTGACCTTCTTTCCCTCGATATTTGCCCATGAAGCGTCAAAACGATCTATCTGGCTGATTATATCAATCAGCATCCAATTAATATCTAAACTGAAAGTATGTACTTTGCTTTCCATTTGGCAAATATAAATATCTTTTGCAACAAATGATACGATATGATACGATTTTATTCGATGATGATACGATAAATGATTGGATATGTGCCACAACTTTTGAATTGTTGTTTTTTAAGCTACCTAAGTTCAAGTAATAAATGCGACTTTTACGGGAAACAAATTGAGCAAACATTTTTATCAAAGAAAAGAGGGTTGCCCCACCCTTTCCTCTGACTGGGAAAAATTGGTTCGGTATAATTCATCGACAATTGAAGAA
>DYON01000036.1:10104-15032 GCA_020720525.1 Acetofilamentum sp. | reverse complement strand
TCTTTGTTTTGTGAACGGTTTATCCGATAACAAAATTCGTTAAAATATCGATCAATATTCTTTGCGCTCACCCAAGAATAAGTTGTTCTCAGCCACGATTTAACTTGATGTATCATTGTATGCAGTGCCATAAAGCTGCTTCCATTATTACTGGGAACTTGTTCAATCTTATAGTCTCTCATGATTGGCTTATAGCCTTTCCATTCATCTGTTGTTACATTGGCAACCATGCTTATATGTTTGTCAAATATTGTTCTTAGAGATTTGGCGGAAAAGTCATTAATCTTTAAGGCATAAAACCTTTTCACTTTGCCATCTTCAGTAAGTTGAACTGCACAAATCGACTTCTTCTTTTTACTATCGTAACTTCGCCCAGGCTTATCGTCTTCTTTGCCTCCAACAACAAACTCGTCAATGTGAACAATGCCATCCATTGGATGGTTTTGGCTCGACTTCATGGCTTCTCTAACTTTATGCATGAATAATCTTGCAGTATTCTCTCTAACTCCAAAACGCACGCTCATTTGCGAAGCAGAAAGGCTTTTAGTTGTTGTTGCCATCTCAAAACACATAAAAAATGCTTTACGTAAGCCAAACTTTACTTTATGAAACAAGGTGTTAGCCATTGGAGACTCCGTGTCGCTGCAAAGATTGCATGTACGTGAATGATTCTTGCGTTCTTGGTACTTTGTGTGCCCACATTTTCGGCACGTATAGCCATTTTTCCACTTAATTTCAGATAGGTATATCATACAATCTTCATCCGTCTGAAATCGTTCAGCAAACTGTATGAGATTTTGACCCCTAAATATTTCCATAGTTCAGTTGTTTTTAGAGGATGCAAAGATATGAACTTAAATGATGACCTCAAAAAATTCAAATCTGCTGAATTCGCCCAACACTATGCTGTTATTAGGTCGGTTATCGATACAACTATCAAAAATTCAATGAATGTTTTTAAGGCTTTAACAAATCTGGCTGATCAAAAACTTATTTTTGCTGAGTAGTAACCATATTTTGAATTATTCCGATATTTGAAAAATTTTTCCATGAAAATAAATCTTGGGTTGTTAACGATTTTTGCAGTTTCAATATTACTTTCAGTTGGTGTTTCGGCACAAAACAACTGGGAAAAGCTTCTTTCGAAACAAACATTCGTCCACAAAGACAACACACAGCCATATCGTTTGTATTTGCCCGATTCCTTACGGGCTGACGAAAATTTGCCACTGGTTTTGTTTTTGCATGGTGCTGGCGAGCGAGGCAACAACAACGAAACTCAATTGCTGCATGGCGTTAGTCATTTCATGGATGCCAATTTTCGAAAAGAATATCGATTTATTTTGGTTGCACCGCAATGTCCCGAAAATGCGCGTTGGGTCGAAGTTGATTGGACTCTTGCGTCGCATAAAATGCCAGCTCGAATTTCGGTGCCTTTAGAACTTTCGTTTGCTTTGATCGATTCAATCATCAAGCTACTCCCAGTCGATTCGAACCGAGTTTATATCACAGGTCTATCGATGGGAGGATTTGGAACTTGGGATGCCATGCAGCGACGACCTGGCTTTTTTGCAGCAGCCATGCCCATTTGTGGTGGTGGCGACCTTAGTCAGGCTTGTTCAATGGTGGGTACACCTATAAAAGCATTTCATGGAAAACTCGATCATTTGGTAATTCCTGCTCGAACAATAAATATGGTCAATTCAGTAAACCAATGCGGAGGAAGCGCTGAAAGCATCCTTTTTCCTAATCTTGGACACCTTTGTTGGGAGCAAGTATATTCTAATGTTGAAAATCTTCGTTGGCTGTTTGCTCAAAAAAGACAGAATTGATTACTTTTGTCTCAAATTCGCGTCTTTTGAAACTCAATAAACCACCCAAAGTATATTTCTTTTACCTGTATTTGATAGCCGGAGTTCTGATGTTGTTTTCAGCTCTGTCGTTCACCGATACTTCATTAGTTGTTGGCAAAATAGAGCTGAAGGATTCTAAAATTAAGCAGTTTTTTGTTCCTTCACCTCAATTCGCTATGGTTGCCGACTCAATAAAACGTGATGGAAGAAGCGATAAGATAGATTCGTCGGCACAGAAGTTTTTGTTTATTGGCGACTCGATGCTTGAGTTTTTGCGTATTCGCTTAAACGATTATTGTCGGAAGAATGGACACACCATGAATACAGTGATATGGTACAGCTCTTCGTCGCTTTGGTACGGACAAAGCGATACGCTAAGTTATTTTATCAAAAAGCTCCAACCCACCTACGTTGTACTTGTTTTGGGTGCAAACGAGTTGTTTATTAAAGATATCAAAACAGAGCGAGCAGAATTTGTGAGAAATATTGTAGCTCAAATGGGCGACCTACCCTTTATTTGGGTTGGACCTCCCAACTGGAAAGACGATACAGGAATAAACGATTTGATTTTGCGATATGCAGGACGCGACCGATATTTTCCGTCGAAAAATCTCAGCTACGAACGCACTAAAGATGGAGCGCATCCTACGCGGCCCTCGGCTTATAAATGGATGGATTCGGTTGCTGTGTATATGCAAAACGAAGCCCGATACCGCGTTTTGATGGAAATGCCCGATACTTTTTTTGGAAAAGTTCCCTCAACCGAAATTCTTAAACCCAATCCTCCTTTCTGATGCGCTGGAACGATATATTTCTTGACCTTTTTGGCTACGTGAAGGATAGCCCAATGTTGTTCAACAGCGGGCAGTTTTTGTTTTTTTTTACGATTTTCCTGATTTTCTATGCCATTCTGTTTAACAACAGATTGTCGCGTACGCTCTATGTTTTGGTCTTTTCGTTTTTCTTTTATTACAAGGCCAGTGGCTGGTATTTAGGCATTTTGCTGGCAACTCTGGCAGTCGATTATGGATTGGCTCTTGCCATTCATCATGCTCAAAAAAAGCTATTCCGAACCCTGTGGCTCATTTTCTCGCTCTGCACCAGTTTGGGTTTGCTGGCTTACTTCAAATACACCAACTTCTTTCTTGAGAATGTCGCTATGATTCGCGGTGAAGCGTTTCAACCTGTGGATATATTCTTACCCATTGGCATTTCCTTCTACACTTTTCAAACCCTCAGCTACATCATTGATGTGTATCGAAAAGAGCTTGAGCCAACACACGATTTTCTCGATTACGCCTTTTACATGAGCTTCTTTCCGCATTTGGTGGCGGGACCTATTGTTAGAGCCAAGTTTTTCCTTCCGCAGCTGAAAGAGAAAATCATTATCCGCGCCGAAGAGGTGCAGCAAGGCTTTTTTCTCATCATGCAAGGATTGTTCAAAAAGGCGGTGCTGGCCGATTATGTGGCTCAATACAACGATTTGGTGTTTGCCTCGCCGGGCACTTATGGCGGGTTCGAAACGTTGATGGCCATTTATGGTTACACTTTGCAGATTTATTGCGATTTCAGCGGTTACAGCGACATGGCAATTGGTATTGGAAAAATGATGGGTTTCGATCTTGGTATCAACTTCAACAAGCCATATCAGGCACTCAGCATCACCGATTTTTGGAGACGTTGGCACATCAGTTTATCGACTTGGCTGCGCGACTATCTCTATATTCCGTTGGGCGGAAACCGCAAAGGGAAGTGGCGCACTCACATTAATTTATTTATCACGATGTTGCTTGGTGGGCTGTGGCACGGACCTTCATGGAAATTTGTTTTTTGGGGTGCCATGCATGGTGTGGGACTGGCGGTTCATAAACTTTGGAAAAAATATGTTATGCCCCACGAGATACAATCGAAAAGCTGGTCGATGGTGTGGAAGGCAGTTTCGTGGTTCATCACGTTCCATTTTGTTGTGTTACTCTGGATATTCTTCCGTGCCGATAGTTTCGATGTGGCTTGGACCATGATTGGCAATGTGTTCAACAGCATGGATTTGGCCTATCTGCAAGCGTTCTGGGATGTTAGATATTTGTTTGTAATTCTGTTGCTTGTTGGATTTGCCATTCATGCCATTCCATCGAAGCTTTTTCCAAAGATGGAAAACTTGTATCTCAAGATGCCATTTCTGCTTAAAGCGGTAGCCTTTGTGTTGCTGGTGCAATTGGTTATTCAGTTCCGCAGCGAAAGCGTGCAGCCGTTTATCTATTTTCAATTTTAGATGATGCTTATGTGCCAAACACTTTGTTTGATGTAGCCTTGGTGTCAGTCACCAAACTAACGTCGCTATGGTGTCTGACAACTAAATATAGATTGTTTAGGTGTCTGGCATCGTGAAAATGTACAAAAAAATGTTTGACATCTTGTAAATATTGGTTATCTTTACAAAAACATTAACCATGCCCAATTATAGAACCAAGCTTGAAAGCGGTAGCTGCTATCATATTTTCAATCACGCTGTTGGTGGCGAAAATATTTTTATTGAAAACAGCAACTATTTATTTTTTCTTCAAAAATTCGAAAAGTACATGGCTGAATTTCTTGATGTTTATGCTTATTGTTTAATGCCCAATCATTTTCACTTTCTAATCAAAGTTAAAGAAGAAAATGATCAGTTTTCGACCCAAATCTCAAGTGCTTTTAGGAATCTATTTACGTCTTATTCTCATTCATTCAACAAAATTTACGGCCGGATAGGCTCAAGATTTCAACCTCGATACAAACGTTTATTGATAGAAAGCAATGAGCAGCTGCTAAACACAGCAATATATATTCATTGCAATCCTGTACTGCATGGATTTGTGAAAACTCCAAGTAAATGGAAATATTCTTCCTACAATCATATTGTTACAAACCAGAATATCAAGTGGTTAAACGCCAATGAAATAGTCTCTTGGTTTAATGATATTGAGAATTTCGTTCATTGCCATGAAAACGCAAACTTTTCAAACAACAATAGTCTCTAGGTTTTATATAGTTTCCAGACACTTTGTTTGATATGGCTTTTGTGTCGGACACCAAATT
>DYON01000036.1:0-10004 GCA_020720525.1 Acetofilamentum sp. | reverse complement strand
ATTTACGTCGCTATGGTGTCTAACACCTAGCGATCTACACGCAATTTTGCTTTGGCTTGGTGCCCGATTTCAAGTTTTCTTTTTGCTCTTCGAGATAAGTGATCCTTTTGAAATTGTAGAGCCCAAATTCGAGGCGTTTTTTTATTTCACCCTTATATTCACCGCCGAATATTTGAAAGGAGCAATTTTCGACATGGGGTCGAGCTCGTCGCGGGTAAGAGCATTCACGGGCGATTCGCTGAAATGCCAAGGCATGAATAATTCGCCTGGAGCCACTTCGTCAACAACTCGTGCAGCGGTTTCGAGCTGTCCGCGAACCGATTCAACAACAACCCGCAAACCGTCCTTTATACTAAGTTTTGCAGCATCATCGGGATGTATCAATACGTACGATTCATTTCCATAGACATTCAAAGCCTCGTTTTTTCGAGAAAGTGTAGCTGAATGAAATTGATTTAAAATTCGCCCCGAATTCATAATAAATGGATATTTTTCGCTGGCTCTTTCTTTCTGGTTAATGTATTCAACTGGATGAAGTTTTGCCCTGCCCGTTGGAGTATTAAACTTATCGAGAAAAAGTGTTGCTGTTCCTGGGTGATTTTTATCGGGACAAGGCCACTGAATTCCTTCGTGGTCGATTCGACTGTAGTCGATTCCTCCAAAAATGAGTGTAGCCTGTGCAATTTCGGTAAAAATATCTTCGGCATTTGCGTAAGAGCCAATATTAACTCCCATTTTTTCGGCAATATCCAAAATTATTTTCCAGTCTTCGCGCGCTTGACCTGGCATTTCAACTGCTTTACGCAATCGAAGTACGCGCCGGTCGCTGTTGGCCACAGTTCCATCTTTTTCGAATAGAGATGAAGCAGGCAAAACAACGTGGGCGTATTTTGATGTTTCTGTTGGAAAAACATCTTGAACTACCAAAAATTCAATATTTTCGAGTGCTTCGATAGTATGGTTTTGGTTTGGATCGGTTACAACTGGATTTTCGCCCATGATGTACAATGCTTTCACCGAGCCATGATGAATAGCTTGCATGATTTCAATGGTAGTTAATCCTGGCTTTGGGTCGAGCTTTTCGTACTCTACATTCCACAATGCGGACATTCTGCGACGGTTTTCGTCGTTGATTACAGGAATATAGCCTGGGTAGTTTATTGGACTGGCACCAACATCGGTGGCACCCTGAACATTGTTTTGCCCACGCGGTGGATTTATGCCACAACGTTCGCGACCAATCTGACCAGTGATAAAACACATATTCAGCAAACTAAAAACATTGTTGGTACCAACTGTTTGCTGACTCATTCCCATACCCGTTGCAATCATGGCTGTGGGAGCATTGGCGTAAATTCTCGCTGCTTCAAACAGTTTATCCTGTGGAACAGATGTTATTTTCTCGGTTTCTTCGGGAGAATAGCCATCGGTAACCGCTTTCAATTCGTCGAAAGCTTCAAATCCACGCTCAATTCGCTCTTCGATAAAATTTTTGTCAATCCATCCTTCACGGATAATAATATGCATCAACCCATTTAGCAAGGCTACATCGGTTCCCAGTTTGGGTTGCAGCCAAATATCGGCATATTTCACCAAAGGAGTCCATCGAGGATCGACAACAATGATTTTTTGACCTCTGTTGTGTCCTCGTTTTATATAGGTTGCAGTAACGGGATGTGTTTCGATGATATTGTTTCCAATCACAAAAAGGCAATCGGTGGTTTCAAAATCTTGAATGGAATTGCTCCCTGCACCATCGCCCATGGCTTTCAACATGGCAGTAACAGTTGAAGCATGGCAAAGACGTGTGCAATAATCGACATTGTTGTTTTCGAAAGCCAAGCGAATGAACTTCTGAAACAAATAATTGTCTTCGTTGGAGCATTTAGCAGAGCTATAACCTGCCAAAGCATTTTTCCCGTCGCGAAGTTTGATTTCGTTGAATTTGTTAGCAATTAGCTCCAATGCTTCGTCCCACGATGATTCAACAAATTCACCGTTTTTGCGAATGAGCGGAGTTGTAAGTCGGCTTTTGCTTTCAGCATATTCATATCCAAAACGGCCTTTCACACATAAGCGTCCATCGTTTGGTAAAACACCTTCAACGCCATTGCTGCGAACAATTTTTCCATCCTGAATCAGAAGTTCAAGCTGGCAACCAACGCCACAATATGGACAGGTGGTAATTACCTTTTTTTCGATTTTATCGAGCTGAATCGTGTTGCGATGTTGCTTTTCAACAATAGCTCCAGTAGGGCATAGTTGAATGCATTCGCCACATCCATCGCATTCCGATTCGCGCCAAACACCATAACCAGCAACAATGTATTTCGAAATACCTCGGTCGGCAAAACTCAGAATATTTTTTCCTTGCACTTCGGCACAAGCTTTAATGCACCGAAAACACTTGATACATTTCGAGGCATCGTAAGTGAGAACAGGAGAACTGCTGTCGATGGGTGCATTCAGATTTTGCAACAAAGAGCCAAATCGTCTGTTTTCTTTTTTGTCGAGTCCATATCGATTCACAAGAACAGCCATTTCGTCCGAAAAAGTGTTGTCGGATTCTTCGTTGTGCTCGGCCAATAGGTAGTCGAGTGTGCGACGCCTATTTTCTTCAATCTCTTCGTCAAAAGAAATCACCTTCATGCCATCTTTCACCGTGAGGCTGCACGACATCGACAAGCCTTGCTGCCCATCAATTTTAACAACACAAAGCCGACAGGCTCCTGTTGGAGTCAATTTGCGGTGGTAGCACAAGCCAGGTATATCAATACCGTTGTTGCGGGCAACCTGCAAAAGGTTTGCTCCTTCGGGAGCCTCAACGGAAAGTCCGTCTATTTCGATGTGAACTAATTTTGTCATTTTTTTTCTTTCAAAAACAAAGGTGCAAGATAACAATAATGATTGAGTTTGATGATTTTCTGTCGAAAATTTGCAAGTTTTTTGCAAATATCAATACAATCAAGCAGCGTTATTAGTTTGTTAACAACCTAAAATCAGCCTAAATTTGTAATAGAGAATTCTGCACTCGCGATTGGATGTGATAAATGCGAATAGGCAACAAATTGGGTTGTCTATTTGAATCTAATTTGCAAGTTTAGTTTGAAATATAATAGTACGTTGTCTTCATATATTTTCCCAAATTCGTGACAACTACTACTTGCTGTTTCAAGTTTTGTATTTGTAACTAACTCAAGTTTCGCACCTTAAAAATGTTGATAAATAGTGCGTTTTGTTAATAAAAAATGTAGCATTTTATGTTTCTAATTCACTGAAATTCAGTAAATTAGTGTCATCAAACAAAAACAACGAAATTGAAGAGAAAAAAGATGTGTTTTACAGAGCAAAGAAAAACCCTAAGATAAACTGGCGATCAGCTTTGTGGGCATTTGCAAAACAATTTTTATCGGTTGTTGAAAAGAATAGTTGTTCAGCTGATTCGGCTTACAAACACCTTGTGAATAACACCAGCAGCAGCTTGCGCAGTAGGCATCAGCAGCAAATCGTTTACGTTTACATGTGCCGGAAGCGAAGCAACATAAAAAACTGCATCGGCCACATCGACGGGAGTGAGTGGTTGGAAGCCATTATACACATTTTTTGCCTTTTCGGCATCGCCATCGAAGCGAACCAAACTAAATTCAGTTTCAACTGCTCCGGGCGCAATTTGGCTCACTTTGATTCCATGTTGAACAAAATCGATTCTCATTCCTTTGCTGAGAGCATCTACCGCATATTTTGTTGCGCAATACACATTGCCATTGGCATATACTTCGCGCCCTGCAATAGAACCAATATTAATCACATGTCCGCTTTTGCGGGCAATCATTACGGGAATAATGGCTTTGGTAAGATAGAGCAGCCCTTTGATGTTGGTATCAATCATTTGTTCCCAATGGTCGATATTACCGTCCTGAACAGGGCCAAGACCTTTTGCCAAACCGGCGTTGTTGATGAGAATATCAATTTGCTTCCAATTTTCGGGAAGCGATGCAATGGCATTGTTCACTTCTTCGAGCGAACGAATATCGAATGGAAGAGCTATAAAACGATCTCCAAAGCGATTTTTCAGATCGGACACAATGCTGTCGAGGCGTTCTTGGCGTCGGCCTGCAAGGATAAGTTTGTAACCAGATGCCGCAAATTTTTCGGCACACGATACTCCAATACCACTGGTGGCACCAGAAATAAAAACAATTCGATTCATGACTTGACTTTAGGTTTAAATCCAATAAAAGAGCCGATTTTTTGAAAATCGATCATTGAAAACAAAGCAATAAAGAGAAACGGCATTGCGGGAATGCGATAGCGCACCAATGCGCCCAAAACGGGGGTTGTGAGACCCAGAATAATCGAAAGTAAAAGAGCAAAAAACAGACTCAGGAAAATAATTCGCCAATGGTTAATTTTGGTCTGGTGAAAAACAATTGCCAGTAGTAGAAAAATTACCAGTAAAATATTCTCTATCAATGCCGGAATCATCAAAGCTGAGCTTATTTCGTTGGGAAATGGACGCAGTAGTGCGTTTACAATTGCCATTGGTGCATTTTCGAGAAAACTTGCAAAATGCGGCTCGAGGGGCAAAGGGTCAATAAAACTACCAGCATTTTCGAAGCGGGCAAGACCAATAAAATCGTGCTGCTTGCCAACCAACAATTCAAAGACATTATATTCGGGAAATATCTTTCCGACCAAAATGGCTGCATTTATGAAAAACAAAATTGAAATTAAAAACTTAATTAATACTTTGCGATTATTGGTAAAAACAATCCAAACATTGGCGGCTATAATTGGTATGAGTACCGCCAAAACATACATTTTTATAAAAACGAGCAATACAATCCCCAATATCGCAAGTAAAATACGTTGAATATTTACGGAAATAAATATCAACTGCTGAAATGCATACATAAATATTCCGATAGCGAAAAACAAAACACTTTCTTTGAGCGCTCCCGAACTCCAAAATACGACTGAAGGCACTAGAAAAACAGCCGCAAATAGCCAAAATGGTTTCGATGTGAAATACTGACAAAATGTTCGATAAAGAGCTACCAATCCAATAAAACTGAGAATAATAAAGAAAAGATTATGAACCTGAAAATAGCCAAATGTAATTGGGCGAAGCAAGGCATTAATGCGAATAATGGTGTGGCTGTCGTTGTAGGTAACCGTTTCGTATTTACGATACCAATTGTTCATTTTTGAGTAATACAGCGAATCGAAACTAGCATTGTCGTTTTGAATACCCAAAACCATTTTCACATAATCCATTGGAGATGAGTGAATAGATTGATACATCACTTCGCTGTCGTCGAAATACTTAAAAATATCGGCTTTGTTCCGATCGGGATAATAGCGAGTGTAAATCACAGTCATGAGTAAACCAGCCATTACTTTTAAATAGAAAGCAGCTGCCAACCACCAACTCTTAATTCCCTGGAGTTTAAAGAATCGAGTTTTGAACACCAAAAAGGTTGTGGTGGCAATCAGAAGAAGGCAATAGATGATTTCTCCGATACTCATTTTTTGTGTTTGTTGGCAATCCAGTTTTTAGCAGCACTAAAAGCGTGAGTCCATGGCGAAACTTCGTCGAAGCTGCGGCTTGGCTCGTAATATGCCCATTGCCACGGAAAAATAGAGCGCTCAATATGTGGCATCATGGCCAAATGACGACCGTCGGGCGAACAAACTGCAGCTGTGTTGTAGTCCGATCCATTCGGGTTGGCTGGGTATTCCTGACAACTGTATTTCATCGGAATATTGTATTTTTCTTCCGAATCGGGCAGGCTAAAACGGCCTTCGCCATGTGCAACCCAAACGCCGAGTTTCGAACCAGACAATCCTTCGAGCATCACGCTGTTATTGTCGAGCACATCCACTCCAATAAAGCCCGATTCGAATTTTTTCGAAGCATTCCAATGCATTTCGGGACTATCCACATTTTTCTGTTTAAAAATGCCCAATTCAACCATTAATTGGCAGCCATTGCAAACTCCAAGACTCAAGGTGTCTTCGCGAGCATAGAAATTGTCGAGGGCTTTTTTTGCTTTCGGATTATAGAGAAATCCTGCCGCCCAGCCTTTTGCCGAACCAAGCACATCGGAATTGCTGAATCCGCCAACAAAAACAAGCATATTAATATCGGAAAGGTCTTCGCTACCATTGATGAGGTCGGTCATGTGCACATCGCGCACATTCATCCCAGCTAAATACAAGCTGTAGGCCATTTCGCGATCGCCATTTACTCCTTTTTCGCGAATGATGGCTGCATTTACAGCTTTTTTGTTGCCTTCTATAATTTTTTCGCGTTTCCCAGTAAAATTAGCTGGAAACTGATAGAGCAAATGCTGATTTTTATAGTTTTCGAAACGAGTTTCGGCCATTCCAGGAGCTGTTTGAAGGCGATCGAATAGGTACGATTTGCGAAACCAAATATCCCTCAACTCCTCGATGTTGAAATATTCGTACTGAACGTTTTTGATAATTTTGAATACACGCTCGCTCAGAACTCTACCAATAGGGAAAAACGAAACATTTTTGCTGTACAGATAATCAACCACAAATTTGCTCTCTTTCACCTGAATAATTACACCCGGCGCTTCCGAAAATAAAACTGCAGGGATATCGGATTCAGAAATTGAAGACAAATTGATATCGAGTCCAACGGTCGGATTGGCAAAACACATTTCGAGCAAACTTGTAATCATTCCACCAGCAGCAATATCGTGGCCAGCAAGTACTTTGTTTTTTGAAATCAGTATTTGCAAAGCATTGAATGTGTTAGCGAAATATGCTGCATCCGATACATCGGGAGCTTCGTTGCCTATTGCATTGAGTGTTTGAAAAAATACGCTACCACCGAGCTTGTAGCCCGATTTTGCAAAATCGATATAGATGATGGTTGTGTCGGGTTCGCACATCAAAACAGGTTTCACCGCTTTGGTAAAATCGGTTGTTTGTGCAACTGCCGAAACAATTACTGTTCCTGGTGCAGTCACCAATTTCCCGTCGGGATATTTCTGTGTCATCGAAAGCGAATCTTTTCCCGTAGGAACGTTTATTCCAAGCGAGATACAGAAATTGCTAAGTGCGCTTACTGCGTCGTAGAGACGTGCGTCTTCGCCTTTGTTTTTGCAGGGCCACATCCAGTTGGCGCTCAACGAAATTCCACGAATATTTTCTTTTAGAGGTGTCCATACAATATTGGTGAGCGCGCGAGCAACACTTAAGCGGGCACCTTTGGCTGCATCAATCAAACCAGCAACGGGTGCATGACCCAGCGAAGTTGCAATTCCAGCCTTTCCCGAATAGTCGAGGGCTGTGATTCCCAAATTGTTGAGAGGCAACTGAATCTGTCCGCAGGTTTGCTGCAAAGCCACTTTGCCAGTAACCGAACGGTCAACTTTGTTGGTGAGCCAATCTTTGCAAGCAACCGTTTCGTGGCTCAGCACATTATTCAGATAGTCGTTGAATTTGTGAAGATCGTATTCGGGAACAGCAAATTTGCGTTCAACATGTTTGTCGTCCATGATGGTTTTTGGCGTACAACCAAAAAGATATTGAAGTTTGAGGTTGAATGGTTTTCGACCATCGGCACCTTCGAAAACAAGTTTGTGATTGCCTTTCACCTCACCAACAACATACATAGGAGCACGTTCGCGTTCGGCAATTTTTTGAAGCAATGGCAACGATTTTTCTTTAATAACCAATCCCATGCGTTCCTGCGATTCGTTGCCAATAAACTCGAGATCCGACAAGGTTGGATCGCCTTTGGGCAATGCATCCAGATAAATGGTACCACCAGTGTCTTCGACCAATTCGCTGAAACAATTCAGGTGGCCGCCTGCGCCGTGGTCGTGAATAGAAACAATCGGATTGTCGGCCGATTCGGCCAAAGCTCTCACAACATTGTAAACCCTTTTTTGCATTTCGGGATTGGCGCGCTGAACAGCATTGAGCTCGATGGCATTGTTGTATTTACCAGTTTCTACTGACGATACAGCGCCACCGCCCATTCCAATTCGGTAATTGTCGCCACCCATCAAAACAATGAGATTGCCAAGAGCTGGTTTGCCTTTAATGGCCTGCTGTTTCACCCCATAACCAACACCGCCTGCAAGCATAATCACTTTGTCGAAAGCAATCAGCGTATTGTTTTCTTCGTGCTCGAAAGTGAGCAAACTACCGCAAATAAGCGGTTGACCGAATTTATTTCCAAAGTCCGAAGCACCGTTCGATGCTTTGATGAGAATTTCTTCGGGAGTCTGATACAAGAATTTGCGTCGTTCGGTAGTTTCTTTGCCATCAACATCAACAATATCTTCGAGTTGCGGCTTCGAGGTCATATAAACAGCTGTTCCAACCAAAGGCATACTACCTTTTCCACCAGCCATGCGGTCGCGAATTTCGCCTCCACTGCCTGTTGAAGCGCCAAAAAATGGCTCTACGGTTGTTGGGAAATTATGGGTTTCGGCTTTTAGCGAAATCACCGACTCCACTTTGCGGGTTGTAAATTCGGAAGGGTGGTCGTCGCTGGTGGGATAAAAAAGTTCAATTTCGGGACCTTCAATAAAGGCAACATTGTCTTTGTAGGCCGAAACCACTTCGTTAGGATTTTCTTTGGTGGTGCGTTTTATCCAATCGAAAAGCGAAAGCTCTTGTTCTATCCCATCGATGATAAAAAGACCGTTGAATATTTTGTGGCGGCAATGCTCGGAGTTTATTTGTGAAAAGCCAAAAATCTCACTATCGGTGAGTTTGCGACCAATTTTTTTGCTGATGTATTTCAAAAAACGAACTTCCTCGAAGTTGAGTGCAAGACCTTGTTGCTCGTTGTATTCTTCAATTTTGTCAATACTTTTGATGGGTTCTGGTTCGCGATTTTGGTCGAAAATATTAGGTTCGAGCCCATTGTATCGGGTTTCGAGCATGGGATCTATTTTTCCATCGTCGGGACGGAACACTTCGATGCGTTCGAGATTTTGAATGCCCATGTTGAGTGTAATTTCAACAGCGTTGGTACTCCATGGAGTAACCATTTCGCGGCGCGGCCCGATAAATTTGCCTTCTATCTTGGAGGTCGAAACCTCGTCGTAGCCATTGAAAAGCCATCGAAATTTTTCAATATCGGCATTTCCAAGCGGTTTTTGGCTTTTAATGACATACACAAGCCGCTCTGAGTCTTTCCTGAAAAATGTTAACATCGCAATCCCGGATTATTTTGCAAACCTAAGGCAAAAATCGGAAATACGCAAATCGTAAAAGCCCCAATTCGGCAAATGTGTTGAATAGTAGGTTTGATTGATGAAATAGTTGTGTGGGTAGAGCTTAGTCGATTCAGTAAAAAATGCTTTTGTCAGCGGATTAAACCAAAATTTAATGTAGCGAACAATAAGTCCTTGAAAAGGCAAGCGCAATATCAGCATTTTTGAGGTGCGAAACTTGAGAAAACAAAACAGAAAAAGGAGAGTAAGTGAAATCGTTTTTATCTTTGCATCCGTAAAAACACCTGTTTTATTGTATCGATTCATGAATGAATACAGTTTTTTGTGTAATTAAGGTGAGATCTAAATTAACTTTGCAATAATAATTTAAAGGGAAGATTATGCGACAAGCAATTCTTGTTTTTCTATTGACCATTTCTGTGGGTTACCTAAATGCACAAGTTGTTTTTTGGAACGAAAATTTTGGGACAGGTTGCAACCAAGGTCAACTTGCCCAGTCAGCTACAGGAACTATGCATGGGGCATGGACAAAAACATTAACGGGAACCAACGGTTCTTATGCAAATGTTTGGTATATTTCAGCTACAGAAAACGGGAATTCAGTAGGTTCCTGCGGTACGGGATGCGGATCAGACAGAACTCTACATCTTGGAAATGTAAATATCATGGGATTAATTCCACCCGATCAGGGAGCCAGCTATTATGCAGGAGGATTAGGCGGTGAAAAAACCAATGTACGTGCTGAATCTCCAGCTATAGACTGTAGCGGACGAA
>DYON01000035.1 GCA_020720525.1 Acetofilamentum sp. | reverse complement strand
CCGATTGTTTCGTAGTGCTCGAAACGATACATTGCTGTTTCAATTTTTGTTTTTGTTTTACGACACTAATTTACTGAATTTCAGTGAATTAGAAACATAAAATGCTACATTTTTTATTAACAAAACGCACTATTTATCAACATTTTTGAGGTGCGAAACTTGAGTAAATTACTATGGGGAACCATATTCCCAATCAAAAAAAATCACTTTTTCATCAAAGCTTCAATATCATCGGCTTCAATCGGAAAATCTTTCATCAAATCGATTGGAATATCGTCAACCAAAATATCGTTTTCGATGCGAATGCCAATGCCTTCTTCTTTGATGTACAACCCTGGCTCGCAAGTAAGAATCATGCCTTTGTGCAATGTTGTGGTTTTAAGTCCAACATCGTGCACATCGAGTCCCATAAAATGTGAAGCTCCGTGCATATAATAGCGGAAATAGAGAGGAGAAGCGCCAAGGGTTTGATTTTTCACATCTTCGGCAGTAAAAAGTCCCAGTTCTATCATTTTTTGTTCGAGAAGCAATGCAATTTGTTTGTTTGTTTTTTCGATAGAAGCTCCTGGCACCAGCAATGTTTTGGCTTGTTTGAATACGTCGAGTACCGCATTGTAGCATTGTTTTTGTCGAGCAGAATATTTTCCATTTACTGGAATAGTTCGGGAGCAATCGGCGGCATAATTTCCATACACAGCGCCAAAATCGAGCAGCAGCAAATCGCCATCGCGTAGGTTGGAATCGTTGGTGATGTAATGCAATACGCATGCATTTTCGCCACCGGCAACAATTGGGCTGTAGGCATGTCCCGAAGCACCATGGCGCATAAATTCGCAGGTGATTTCGGCTTCTATTTCGTATTCCATCATGCTGGGTTTTGTGGTTTGCAGCACGCGCAAAAATGCTTCGTGGGTAATATCGATGCTTTTCGAAATCATTTCAATTTCTTCGACCGATTTGGTCAATCGAAGCTCGGTGATAGCAGGAGCAATGCGCTCGAATTGGTGAAGTGGAAACAGCTCTTTTAGTTCATTCACCAAGCGGCGGTTGCTATCGGCTATAGGAGTCGAATATTTTAAGTATTCGTTCAAGCCCATGTAAATGGTTCGCGATTGCATAGCCATATCGCGCAGAACCGAATGAAAATCGGAAGTCCATTTCACCGTTTTAATGCCCGAAAGCTCCGATGCTTCTTCGCGACTAAGTCGTTTGCCATACCAAATTACCATGGTGGGATCGGCATGTTTTACAAAAAGAACTTCGCGCAATGCTGGATCGGGATGATGCGGGCAAAGACATAGCATGGCGTTTTCTTCGTCGATGCCAGTGAGATAATAAAAATCGGAATTTTGTCGGAACAAATAATCCTGATCGCCGCTCCAAGGCATGGGCTCGTTGCCTGCCAAAACCACCAAGCCATCGGGCAGCAGTTTTTCAATCAATCGTTTGCGGTTTCGTTTGAAAAATTCGGGCGACATTGGTTTGTAACGCATGGTTGATTTTTTTGTAAAAATAAGAATTTTGTTTCATTGACAATTTTTTGCTCCCGATGCTTCGGCAATCTTTCAGCATCCGCAGAAAAGCGAAGAATCTGAAAGCATTGCCGGTTGGTTGTAGCGAAGACAAAACACATGAAGTTTTCAAGACTTGCATTCAACGTCTGCAATATTATTATCTTTGCCTTTCGATGAAAAAATCACGCAAAATCATTATCAAAGGGGCACGGGTAAACAACCTGCAAAATGTCACTGTCGAAATTCCAGCTGGCAAACTCACCTGCATTACAGGGCTTTCGGGCTCGGGCAAAAGCTCGCTTGCTTTCGACACCTTGTTTGCCGAAGGTCAACGCCGCTACGTTGAAAGTCTGAGTGCCTATGCTCGACAATTTCTTGGTCGTATGCTGAAACCCGATGTCGATATTATTGAAGGCATTGCTCCAGCTATAGCCATTGAACAAAAAACTTCTACACGCAATCCGCGTTCTACGGTTGGTACGGTAACCGAGATTTACGACTACATGAAGCTTTTCTTTGCGCGAGCAGGTAGCACTTTTTCGCCGATAAGCGGCAAAGAAGTAAAGCGTCATCAGGTGAAAGATGTAATCAACTATGTAGCTTCGCTGCCTGTTGGAAGCCGTGTGTATGTGCTTGCGCCCTATATCATTCGCAACGAACGCACATTGGTCGAATCGCTTGCAATAAGTCTGCAACAAGGCTATTCGCGAATTGTTTCGGATGGCGAAATTCGCAGCATCGAAGAATGGATTGAGCAGCTTCCGAAAAATAAAAAAGCAAAGAAAACCGACGAAAAGCTCTTTTTGCTGATTGACAGAATGGTGACTGTTGCCAACGAAGACGAAACTTCGCAACGATTGGCTGGCAGCATCGAAACTGCATTTGCCGAGGGCGACGATATTTGCTCGATTTACAGTGAAGAAAATAAGCATCACGAATATTTTTCGCGGCGTTTCGAAGAAGACGGAATCAACTTCGAAGAGCCATCTGTAAATTTGTTTTCGTTCAACAATCCGTATGGTGCTTGCCTAAAATGCGAAGGATTTGGTTCTATTATAGGAATAGACCCCAATTTGGTGATTCCCGACAAAACACTTTCGGTTTACGAAGGTGCCATTGCGCCATGGAAAGGCGAAAAAATGGGCGAGTGGCTCAAAGATTTTCTCGATGTGGCTTGGGAATTCGATTTTCCCATCCACAAACCCTTCGAGGAACTAACCGAAGAGCAACAAAAACTTGTGTGGAATGGAAATAGTAAATTTCACGGGCTAAACGATTTTTTCAAAATGCTCGAAGACAGCACCTACAAAATTCAATACCGCGTGATGCTGTCGCGATACAAAGGTCGCACTATTTGCCCCGAATGCCGTGGTTCGCGATTGAGGATAGATGCCTCGTTTGTGAAAATAAACGGCTATTCAATTACCGATATGGTGCTGATGCCCATTCGCGAACTATGCGAAGTATTTAGCAGTTTGACTCTTTCGGAATACGAAGCAAAAGTGGCGCATCATATTTTGCGTGAAATACGGTCGCGACTCGATTTTTTAAGCGACACAGGTTTGGAATATTTATCGCTCAATCGTCTGTCGAATTCTTTATCAGGCGGCGAAACCCAGCGCATCAATCTTGCACGTGCTCTTGGGAGCAGCTTGGTTGGCTCGATGTACATTCTCGACGAACCCAGCATTGGGCTGCATCCAGTCGATACCGAACGCTTGATTAAAGTACTAAAAAATCTGCGCGACATTGGCAACACGGTAATTGTGGTTGAACACGACGAAGATATTATTCGCGAATCGGATTATATCATCGATATGGGCCCAGGTGCAGGACGAAATGGCGGACATGTTGTTTTTCAGGGCAATATGGACGAACTTATGGTGAATAAAGAAAGCCATACCGCTAGGTTTTTCCGTGGCGAAGAAATGGTTCCGCCCAACCTGAATCCGCGAAAACCGCGCTATTTCATCGAATTGAAAGGTATTACTCAGAATAATCTTCAGAAAATTGATGTCAATTTTCCATTGAATCTTATTACAGCTGTAACTGGCGTAAGCGGAAGTGGAAAATCGTCGTTGGTACGGCAAGTCTTGTATCCGGCTTTGCGACGCCATTTTGGCGTCTTCAACGAACAGTATGGCGACTTCAAAGAACTATCGGGCGACCTGAATTTGCTCACTGGTGTCGAAATGGTCGATCAAAACCCCATTGGCCGCTCGTCGCGTTCAAATCCGGCCACATATCTCAAAGCATTCGACGAAATCAGAGATCTTTTTAGCAGCTTGCCATTGGCTAAGCAACGAGGTTACAAACCTGGATTTTTCTCCTTCAATGTGGAAGGTGGTCGCTGCGACGTTTGCGAAGGGGAGGGCTCTATCACTGTCGAAATGCAATTTATGGCCGATGTTCATCTGGTTTGCGAAGAATGCGGTGGCAAGCGTTTCAAAAGCGATGTTCTCGACATTTTGTTTCAAGAAAAGCATATTGCCGACATTCTCAATCTCACGGTTGACGAAGCTATCTCATTTTTCAAAATCAGCCACGAAGGAAAACTTGGCTCGCAATGCAAACGAATCGTGGATCGCTTACAACCGTTGGCCGATGTTGGGTTGGGCTATCTTCAACTCGGGCAATCGAGTTCGTCGCTATCGGGCGGCGAAGCACAACGCATCAAACTGGCTTCGTTTCTATCGAAAGCAATGCCTGGCGAATCGATTCTATTTATTTTCGACGAACCCACAACAGGCTTGCATTATCACGATATCAACTATTTTTTCCAATCCATCACCCGTTTGATAAACGCAGGACACACCGTTGTGCTAGTAGAACACAATATGGAATTGGTAAAATGTGCCGATTATATCATCGATTTGGGTCCACACGGCGGAAATCGTGGAGGAAAAATCATGTATCAAGGACCATTGCACGGTATTGAAAAAGCAACCCAATCGGCCACAGCTTCAGTATTGACAAATAAAATAAAATCATGGGAAAAATAGAGTCAATCGGCGATCCATATCGCTTCAAATCGCTAAAAGTGTATGCCAGTACCGAGTGGCTGCTCGAAAGCAAAAAATACCGTCGCGTTTTCGAACGCATGGAAACCACCTATTTGTATGCCGAGCTTTGTTTGTACAACAAACTTTTCGACGAAGAAGACTGGCAAACAACCGTAACGTTGAAGTGTTTTCTGCGCGAAGGCGGCAAAAAAAACAAAGAAATAAGCATTCTCAACGAAAAAATTGATGTAAAAAAAGAAAAAAACGAAGTATTTGTTCGTCAGGGCTGGGGAGCCGACAAAGAAGGCTCGTTTTGGAAAGCTGGCAATTATTTTTGGGAAGCTTGGATTGGCAAAACCATGATTGGATCGTCCGATTTTTATGTAGCAGAAGCAGGCTTGGTTACTTCGGACGACAATCCTTATTTCAACTTGCAATCGGCCCGTTTGTTCGAGGGTGGTTGGGAGTATGTTGAAGTGAAAAACAGAATCTATTTGAAAACGTTTTGCAAACCCGAAACTCGCTATGTTTGGGTGGAATTAAATTTCGAAAACAAGACCACTGATCCTTGGCAATGCGAAATATTTCTCAATTTTTTCGATGCGGCGCGTCAACTCAAAGGCAGCACTTCGATGCTGAATTTGGTCGATAAGCCTGCTGGCGAATCGCTCTCTTTTGCTTCGGGTTGGGGCAACAACAACCCAGCCGATACCTACCGAAAAGACCTGTATTATGTCGAGATTGTGTTTATGGACACACTCATTGCAACCATTCCCATTCGTCTTGGCGAATCGAACGAAGAAGGCGAAATAGAGGTGTTTGCGCCTGGAACAATGAATGGCGGAACCATCAAGAACAGCAGTACTCCCATCGAAAATGTTGACGATGTGCTGAAAGAACTCGATGCGCTTATTGGGCTTAATTCAATCAAAAAGCAAATAAGAGAGCATATCAACTACATCGACTTTGTGAAAATTCGTCAAGAAAAAGGATTTCAGGAGTCGGACAAGATGAATTTGCACAGCATTTTTACCGGAAATCCGGGAACCGGCAAAACCACAGTCGTAAAAATGCTAGGTCGCATCTACAAAGCCATGGGTCTGCTCTCGCGCGGGCATGTGCTCGAAGTTGGACGTGCCGAATTGGTAGCTGAATTTATTGGACAAACCGCTCCGTTGGTGAAGAAAAAAATAAACGAAGCGCGTGGTGGAATTTTGTTTATCGACGAAGCTTATGCGCTCTATCGAAAAGATTCCGAGAAAGACTTTGGTATAGAAGTGATTGAAATTCTCATCAAAGAAATGTCGGACGGAAAAGGTGATATTGCCATTATGTTTGCTGGCTATCCGTCCGAAATGCACGACTTTTTATTTTCGAACCCAGGGCTCAAGAGTCGTGTGAATTATTCGTTCCATTTCGACGATTATTTGCCCGAAGAGTTGATGCAAATTATGCAATTCTACTCGGGACAGAAAAAGCTCATTATTTCGCCCGAAGCCGAAACCGAACTCGAAAAAATCATCGTTTCGGAATACAGAAATCGCGACAAAACCTTTGGCAATGCTCGAATGGCCATTTCGCTCATCGACGAAGCCAAAATGAATATGGCTCGTAGAGTGATGGGGATGCCCAATGTGCGCGATCTCGACGACGACGTACTCTCTACAATTAGCCTCACCGACGTTAGAGAGCTCGAAACCAACGAAGAAAAGAAACGATTCAATTTGTCGGTCGATGAAGGATTGTTAGCCATTGCTTTGCGTGATTTAGATAAACTAATTGGACTCGATACGATAAAAACCGATGTAACAGAGTTGGTGAAATTGGTTCGCTACTACAACGATTTGGGCAAAGATGTTACCAGCAAGTTCTCGATGCACACCATTTTCACAGGAAATCCGGGAACAGGAAAAACCACGGTGGCACGCATCATGGGTCAGGTTTATAAAGCTCTGGGTTTGCTCGAACGCGGTCATGTTGTCGAGGTAGATCGTTCCGAACTCGTGGCGGGCTACGTTGGACAAACAGCTCTCAAAACTCAAGATGTAGTAAACAGTGCCATGGGTGGAGTGCTGTTTATTGATGAAGCGTATGCACTTTCCGACAATTCGGAAGGAAAAGATTTTGGAAACGAAGCAATAGAAGTGCTTCTAAAAGAAATGGAAGACCACCGTGGACAATTTGCCATTATTGCAGCTGGCTATCCTGCTCCGATGGAAAAATTTTTGCGTTCGAATCCAGGGCTGAAATCGCGCTTCGATAGGAGCATGAATTTTC
The DNA here is from genome assembly GCA_020720525.1 of Acetofilamentum sp. Lineage (GTDB taxonomy): Bacteria > Bacteroidota > Bacteroidia > Bacteroidales > DTU049 > GWF2-43-63. The sequence continues at coordinate 8,308 of DYON01000035.1, read as the reverse complement.
CCGATTACACCGATACCGAACTACTCAGTATTGCTAAACTGATGTTTGCAGCCGAAAGTCTGCTGATGGACACCGAAGCCGAAGCATATCTGCTGTCGATTATTGCAGCCATGCTCAAAAATAGCGACGAATATTTTGGCAATGCACGCGAAATAAGAAAACTAAGCGTGTCGGTTATTCGAAAGCAAAATCTGCGAATGGCCTCGATGGAAAGCAACCAACGCACACCGCAAATGATTGCAACCATCATCCAAAGCGATTTTTCCGACATTGTTGTTCCAGCCGGAACCAGCAATTCAGCAACTTTGGGATTCAGAAGATCTGGAGTGTAATGAATAGCTAAACCTTGGATGTTTTTGCGACCGCTCATTGAAGCGGCTTTTTGGAATATTGGGATGGTGGAATGGAATTGGGTTGGAGGCTGCTATGTAGGTTGTCTTGTAAGATTGAACGTGCTAATCAGCAAAACTAAAATTTTCGATACAGCAAAAACAAAACTTTGCCCGATTTTTCATCTTTCACTTCTTGCAACTTTTCAAGCCCTGGAAAATTGGCAAGATATTCAGCGGAAATACCGCTTTCAAAATTGGCAAACAAATGCTCCCAAATGAGAAAATCGCCCGATTCGAGTTCTTGAAAACTGGCGGCTTCGAGCATTTGGTGTTTATCTGTATCGAAATAATCGACTTGGAGAAGCAAACAAGTGTATGGGTCGGAAAACAAGTAGGCGTTTGTGTCCGATTGAATTTCCAATACAGTTTTTGCTATTAGCGTTGCAGCTTTTTGATTGTTCGATAATTTCATGTCTTTTTCCCATCGAATGGCTGCCGGATTTTTGGTAAACGGAAATACAACAATGAGAACAACCATCGCAATTTGAATTGATTTTCGCAACCAGAGCAGCTTAATATGTTCGAGCAAATTGAACCCAATAATAGCTGCAATAGCAATGAATGGCATCACACTAAGCAAAACCCGCATCAAGCCCATTGAATGAAAAATCCCTAAGTAGAAAAACAAAGTATGAGCAACAAAAAAAGCCAAAAACCCAAGAAAAACCAAAATAAACACTTCCGATGTCGATTTTTTCCGTAGAAATTGCCAAAAAATGGTGAACATACCAACGATAAAAAGCAAATAAATTGGCAGTCCAACTACATAGAACATTTTATTGACAAAATGCAACAATCCACCACTTCCATAAGGGCTGCTTAGGTGAGCGTAGGGAATTTGTGTAAATACCCAAAGCAAATCGCGATAAACAAACCAACCCGCAAAAGAATAAACAATATGCCCCACCAATAGAACTGGCATAGCTTTCCATTTTTTCTCCCAAAGCAAATACAATCCATATACCCCAAGAACAATAAGTCCTTCGGAGCGCACCAGCGGCAGAAACGAAACGATTAGAGCTGCAACAACGATGTTTTTGCGCAGGGTAAAAAATAACATCAAACTTACAAAAAGGGCAAAAAGTGGTTCGGTAAGTCCCGAAAAAGTAAGAATATAATAAAGTGGTGTGAAAACAAGTATTATAGCAACAACAATGGTGTTTTTCAGTTTTAGCAATTCAGCTGTTCGCCAAGAAAACCAAATGGTCAAAAGAACAACTATTGCGTTGAAAACCTTGATTCCAACGAAACCAAATTGCGCAAAAGGACTTGCCAATAGCACAAACACAGGCTTAGCCCAATGGTGAAAATACAATTCGGGATGCGAAGGAGCTTCGAATGCAAAAATATAGTGCATCACACTATCGCCACCGTCGCCAGTACCGTTAAAAAAAGCAATGGTTAGCGTTGCAGCAACCACATAAAAAGCCAAGAGAAACAATATGGGCGATTTTCGAAGCATAGCTATTTTATCAATGCACAAAGCAAATAAAAACCTGTATTGTCCGATAAAATTAAAAAACAATTTCTCGCCCGCAGATTTTGGGGATGACGCAGAATATGCCTCAATTTCAGTGAGAATCTCTCAATTTGCGCAGATGGAACCAGCTCCAATCGGCGATTGAATCTGATTCAGATTAATCCACAATTTACTTGGTTTGTGAAGCAAAGCATGGAAATTGTCTGTGTGAATTGTTGGCTTTGCTGGAGCAATTTAAAATCTGCGCAATTTGCGTCATCTGTGGATGATTGCTTTCGAGAAAACCCAGCCCTCTGCTTTACCAACATACTGCCTGCGGTTTTATTATTGGTTTTGCAGATTATTGTAAAGTTTTTATCGGAAAGCAGCACATCAAAAAAGCCACCTGTTTTTGGCAGATGGCTTTAAATCAAATTCAAACAAGTTGTTTGTTATTCGCCAAGGGCAAGGCGGAAAAATTTGGTAACACTAAGGTCGGCGCTAACGGTTGTGAGATATTTCCCAACAGTCATGCTGCCATCTTTAATGAAATCTTGATTCAACAAAGTGCTTTCTTTAAAGAATTTGTTGAGTTTACCCATTGCAATTTTCTCAAGCATTTCTTCTGGTTTTCCTTCCTGACGAGCTTGTTCTTTTCCAATTTCGATTTCTTTGTCGATAACCGACTGAGGAACGAAATCTTTATCAACAGCAACAGGGTTCATGGCTGCAATCTGCATAGCAACATCTTTTCCTGCATCAGCAACTTTTTCGCCAGTTTGGGTAAAACCAACAAGAGTACTGATTCGGTGGCTATGATGATTGTAGAAACCCACCTGATGAGCTTCGATAAATTCGTAATGAGAAATAGAGATTTTCTCGCCGATTTTTCCAATGAGGTCGGTAACAAGATCGCTGATGCTGCGACCATCAATTTGGAGAGCAAGCAATGCATCGAGGCTGTTAACCTTGAAAGCGATGGCTGTATCGAGAAACAATTTAGCAGAAGTATTGAAGTCGTCGTTTTTAGCAACGAAATCGGTTTCGCAATTGATCATCAAAACAGCACCAAAAGTAGCAGCATCGTCAACACCAGCAACCACAACGCCTTCGTTGGCTTCGCGATCGGCACGTTTCATTGCCAATTTTTGTCCTTTTTTGCGAAGAATTTCAATTGCTTTGTCGAAATTGCCATCCGATTCAACCAAAGCTCCTTTGCAATCCATTACACCAGCACCAGTGAGATCTCTGAGCTTATATACATCAGCTGCGCTAATATTTGCCATAATTTGTTCTTTTTAGTCTTTAACTTCGATATTGATTTTGCGAGTACCACCTTTAGCAGGAGCTTTAGAAATAGTACGTTTGCGTTTCGATTTGTTGCCATCTTCGTCTTCGGTTTCGGTGTTAGCACCAACTCCACCTTTATCGTTGGCATTGTCATCGTCCGAATCGTCGGCAGTTTCGTTGTCTTTAATCATTTTGCGTTCTTCGAGACCTTCATTGATACGACGACAAACCTCGTCAAGAATTACGATAATCGATTTGCCTGCATCGTCGTTTGCTGGAATAGGGAAATCGACTTTTTTGGGATCGGAATTGGTATCGACAATTGCGAAAGTGGGAATTCCAAGAATTTGAGCTTCGGCCACAGCAATATGTTCTTTAAGGATATCAACCACAAAAAGAGCTGAAGGAAGTTTGTTCAAATCGGAAATTGAACCAAGGTTTTTTTCGAGTTTGGCACGTTCGCGGGTAATTTGCAAACGTTCGCGCTTCGAGATATTGGTAAACGAAGGATCGGTGAGCATTTTGTCGATGTTGGACATTTTTTTTACAGCCTTGCGAATAGTTGCAAAGTTGGTAAGCATTCCACCAGGCCAGCGTTCTACCACATAAGGCATTCCAACGGAGCGAGCTGCTTCGGCCACTATTTCTTTAGCTTGTTTTTTGGTGCCGATAAACAAAATTTTACGGCCCGATTTCGCCATCTGATGAAGAGCTGCTCCAGCTTCGTCGAGCTTAGCAATTGTCTTATAGAGGTCGATGATGTGAATACCGTTTTGCTCCATAAAGATATAAGGAGCCATGTTGGGATTCCATTTGCGACGGAGGTGTCCAAAATGACAGCCAGCGTCGAGGAGTTGATCAAAATTTACATTAGCCATTTACTATTGTGTTTTTTAGTTTACGTTCCTTTCGATTTGAAAAAACAATTGCTGAGTAGCGTATAAAAACGGTCTCAGCAATTTGGATACTAAACTCGTAATCCGTAAAGAATTAACGTTTAGAGAATTGAAATCTTTTTCTTGCTTTTGGACGACCTGGTTTCTTACGTTCAACCATACGTGGGTCGCGACGCATCAAACCTTGTTCTTTCAATGCCGAGCGATATTCTTCATTAATTTCGACTAGAGCGCGCGAAATTGCAAGACGCAATGCCTCGGCTTGACCTTTAATTCCACCACCATCTAGCAAAGCTCTCACATCGTACTGAGCTGTGGTTCCGGTAATAATAAAAGGTTGGTCGATAATATACTGCAGTGTTTCGATAGGGAAATAGTTTTTATAGTCCCTGCCATTCACAGTTACAACACCTGTTCCAGGAGTGAGTCTGAGACGGGCAACTGCGGTTTTTCTTCTGCCTAAAGTGATTGTTAAAGACATTGCCGTTATTTAAGTTCGTTAATATTCACCGTTTTGGGTTGCTGAGCTTCGTGCTTGTGCTCGGCTGCAGCATACACATACAAATTTCTGAACAATTCGCGTCCCAAAGCATTTTTGGGAAGCATACCCTTAACTGCCATTTCAATAATGGATTCGGGTTTGGTTTTCATCAAATCGCTGGGATGGCTGAATCGCTGACCACCAGGATAACCAGTATGTCGAGTATATACCTTATCGGTCATTTTTTTACCGGAAAGTTTCACTTTTGTCGCATTCAGAACAATAACATTGTCGCCACAATCGGCATGCGGGGTAAAATTGGTTTTATGCTTGCCACGAAGCATGAGGGCAACCATTGAAGCCAAACGGCCTAAAGGCAGATCGGTAGCATCAACCACAACCCACTCTTTGTTTGCAGTGGCCTTGTTGGCAGAAATTGTTTTATAACTGAGCGTGTCCATTTCAGATGTTTTAGAGAGATGAAGCCCTATTTTTATTTCGGGCTGCAAAGGTAGAAATATTTTTTTATTAACCAAGCCTGTTTGATAAAAAAAGTTTTTTTATTGTTCATTTTCTTGAAAATACTGGTTAAATAATTTGATTTTTAGTAGCAAAATTGATTACCAACGGTCGAAATTGTTATTTACAGTACAATTCTTCCTGCCAAGCGCAGGGCCGACCGACTTCTGTGCAGAGGTGCCGAGGAATTTTCTTTTCATAAGCCGTAAACTTTACAGCTTATGTTTTTCTGTAGAATTAGAAAACTCTCAGTAAAAAATCACTCTTCCATCCATTCATCTAACTCGCGACGCTCTTTTTTGGTAGGACGGCCTGCACCTCTTGGGCGCTGAAACACAAGTCGTTCGCGCGACATTTCCAGTTTCTTAACTTCTTCGTCGGGTGTGTTATCGACCATATACAGCTCAACAAGCTTTGCCCCCACACGTGCTTTGGGAAATCCAAGCACAGCAACGGTACGTGTGAATACATTGAGCCGAATTGAAATGGAATCGCCTACAGCAACATCGCGTGCAGCTTTGGCTTCATTTCCGTTGATACTAACTCTTCCTGTGCGACAGGCTTCGGTTGCGACCGATCTGGTTTTGAAAACCCGTACAGTCCACAAAAACTTATCGACCCTCATGTCTATTTTTCTCTAAAATAAAGCATGATATTGCAACCAGTGAAGTCGAAGTTTTCACGCATTTTACGCTCAATGAAACGCCTATATGGCTCCTTGATATATTGGGGCAAATTGCAGAAAAACACAAACGACGGGTATGCCAACTGAAGCTGGGTGATGTATTTGATTTTCACGCGTTTGCCTTTGAACATTGGCGGCGCAGTTTCTGTTATAATTGGCAACATTACATTGTTGAGCTTCGAAGTGCTTATTTTTCGGCGGCGGTTTTCGTGTACCATTTGCAACAACTCAAGCATTTTTATGACTCTGGTTTTTTCGGTAGCACTGGTGAAAACAATAGGCACATCCGATTGCGGCTTAATAGTACTCTCAACCATCGCCTTGTATTCGTCCATGGTTTTGTGATCTTTTTCAACCAAATCCCATTTGTTCATTACAATAACAACACCTTTTTTATTTTGATTGATGATATTTAAAATGTGAATGTCTTGTGCTTCAATTCCTCTTGTAGCATCAATAACCAATAAACAAACATCGCTGTTTTCGATTGAGCGAATGGCTCGTACCGTTGAATAAAATTCGATATTGTCATCGATTTTAGTCCTTTTGCGAAGCCCTGCCGTATCGACAAGTAGGAAGTTGAAACCAAACTTGTTGTAATCGGTAAAAATGCTGTCGCGCGTTGTTCCTGGTAAAGGTGTTACAATAGACCGTTCTTCGCCAGTAAGGGTGTTCAAAATACTGCTTTTGCCTGCGTTTGGTCGGCCTACTATGGCCACGCGAGCATAATCGGTTTCTTCCAATTCGGGTTCTGGCGAAAACGATTTTACTATTTCGTCGAGCAATTCTCCTGTACCACTTCCGTTGATAGCACTGATTGCGAAAATTTCGCCAAAGCCACTCGAATAAAACTCGGCAATTTCTAAAGCCATTTTGTTGTTGTCGGCTTTATTTACCGCCATTACAACTGGCTTTTTGCATCGACGAAGCAAATCGGCAACGTCTTCGTCCATTGGAGTAAAACCTTCGTGAACATCGGTGATAAAGAGAATGGCGTCGGCTTCCGAAATAGCCAGTTCAACCTGTCGTTTTATTTCACCTTCGAAAATATCGTCGCTGTTGTGTACATATCCGCCAGTGTCGATTACCGAAAAAGAAATTCCGTTCCAGTCGCTCTTGCCATAATGCCGATCGCGAGTAACCCCGCTTGTTGGATCTTCGATAGCTTCGCGTTCGCCCACCAATCGGTTGAAAAAAGTCGATTTGCCCACGTTGGGTCTTCCTACAATTGCTAAAATGTTTCCCATGTCAATATCCCAGTTGTGTCAATGTTTTGTCGTTGTCGCGCCAGTCTTTTACTTTAATTGTCAAATCGAGAAATACATGTTGCCCCATGAATGTCTCAATGTTTTTGCGGGCATACGTGCCCAGTTTTTTAATCGATTTTCCTTCGTGCCCAATCAGGATTTTTTTCTGACTTTCGCGGCTCACATATATAATTGCGCCTATTTTTGGAATTTCTTCCTCCTCGCGGAAATAGTCGATTACTACTTCGGAATGATATGGAATTTCCTTGTCGAATATGTGAAATATCTGTTCGCGAATCATTTCCGAAACAAAAAAGCGGAGGTTCCGATCGCTCATTACATCTTTGGGATAATAGGGCGGATGCTCGGGTAGCTTTTCTACAACCCGTGCCAAAAGCACTTCAATATTAAAATTGTGCAGTGCCGAAACACTAATCAAGTCGGCATTCGGAAAGAGTCTTGAATAAAAAGGGAAAAGTTCTTTAAGTGCATCTTGGTTGCTGAGATCTATCTTGTTAATAATAATAATGAGCGGCACTTTCAGATTTTGCAAGCGCTGCATCAGTCCTTCATGAATTTTCTTCTGTCCGCACTCAACCATCATCAACACAATATCGGCATCTTCGAAGGACGTATCGATATAGCCCAACATTTTGTGATGAAGCTCATACGATGGTTTTTCGACATAACCAGGAGTATCCGAAAAGACAATCTGATACTCTTCGGTGCTCAGAAAACCGAGTACACGTTGCCTTGTAGTTTGGGCTTTAGGAGAAATAATTGATATTTTTTCACCCGTTAAAGCATTGATTAGCGTCGATTTACCCACGTTTGGGTTCCCGATAATGTTTACAAATCCACTTTTATGCGACATTTTTTTTGGTAGTAAAGAAATTGTTGTATCTTTGCACTTCGATTTGCAAAAGTAAGCAAAAAAAAGAAGTTCAAGATATATTGCGGGGTGGAGCAGTGGCAGCTCGTCGGGCTCATAACCCGAAGGTCATAGGTTCGAGTCCTGTCCCCGCTACTAAGACAAAGCCGACGAAAGTCGGCTTTTTTGTTAAACACTTGTGTTATGTACACCGTTTACGTGCTGCATTCACCCTCAAGCAGCAAAATTCACATTGGATACACTTCATACTTCGAGCAAAGAATTTTGTCTCATAACGAGTTAGGAAACAAGGGTTGGACTATCAAATATCGACCATGGACTGTTGTGCATACTGAGATTTTTGATGATAAAAAGGCAGCAATGCTTAGAGAAAAACAGTTCAAAGGAGCTAAATTTCTATGACACAGCCAAATATTTTTCATAGGGTTTTTCGTTTTTAAGGACCGC
>DYON01000352.1 GCA_020720525.1 Acetofilamentum sp. | reverse complement strand
TAATATATTACTTGGAATATAGGCTAATTTTGCAAATTACGAGTAAATATAAATATAGTTTGATTGTCAATCCCCCCAACATCTTTCCCATATTCCCATAAAATTTTTTAACATCCCCAATTTTTTTTAAACAATACCGATGGCTCTAATCTATATTTGTGTGTATAGTTATATTTCGATGCAGTATTAAAAGCGAAAAAATAAATAATCACGAATTATTTTCTCCTGTATCGTAGTTACTCTCCTTATTACATCGATTGTTTCACTACGATTAAGCATTCCAATTCCTGGCATTGTATTTCAGACTTGCCTGAAATACGATGTGTTCGCTGTAATCAATAGAGGATAATTCGTTTTAACTAGTAAATTCGTGGTAAAATAGTTGTTTTTTTTTACCCACATAAATTTATGATAGAGCCATACCGATTAATTATCTTTGCAACCAATAATGAACAACATCTTCTATTTATACACGCTCGGTTGTAAGCTCAATTTTGCCGAATCGTCGGCTATTGCTCGCCGTTTTGCAGTACTTGGTTGGAAACAAACCCGCATTGCTCAAGAGGCTGAGTTGTTTGTTGTTCACAGTTGCGCGGTCACTCAAACAGCCGAAAAGAAAACCCGACAGCAGATTTCGAAACTCATGCGTCTTAACCCCGAAGCAAAAATGGTGGTTACTGGTTGCATGGCCGATGTAAATATCGAGTCGCTCGAAAAAATGGCTGCCAATTCTCCCTTTTTGATTGTTCCCAATGCGCAAAAAATGCAAATTCCGAATTTGATGGCTGCAAAACCCGATAATCGTTCTGAATTGGATAGCTTTGTGGGTGCCTATAGTCTCGAGCAACGAACACGTAGTTTTCTGAAAATTCAAGACGGTTGCGACAATTTTTGCACCTATTGCACTGTGCCTTATGCACGCGGACGTAGCCGTAGCAACAATATTGAAAATGTGCTTGCCAATATCGAAACCATTCGCCAACAAGGTTTTTGCGAAATTAATCTCACAGGTGTCAATATAGCAACTTTTGGACAAGAAAGAGGCGAAAGTTTTTTGCAATTGCTTCAAAAAATCGATTCTCACTTTTCGGATATTCGCATAAGATTAGGTAGTAATGAGCCCGATTTGTTGAACGATGAAATTATCGCATTGGTGGCTAATTCAAAAATCATGATGCCACATTTCCACATTCCGCTGCAAAGTGGCACCGACAGCGTTCTCAAACGAATGAATCGGCATTATGATACGGCGCTGTTTCGGTCGAAAGTGGAACAAATTAAAACGCAAATGCCTTATGCTTGCGTGGCTGCCGATGTCATTACTGGCTTTCCGGGCGAGACTGATGAAGAATTTGAGCAAACATTTCAATTCATCGAATCGTTAAATATCAGCTATTTGCACGTATTTCCTTACAGCGACAGGCCATTAGCCAAAGCGAGTAAATTCGAAAACAAAGTGAATCCGCACGAAATACGTCAGCGGGTAAATCGATTGATTGAACTTGGACTTCGAAAGCAAGAAGCATTTTTTAGAAGCAATTTGGGTTCGATACGTTCTATGCTGCCCGAAGCAACCACCAGAGATGGCTTGCGCTTTGGATTTACCGACAACTATATAAAATGTGCATTGCCAAAAGAAAATGCGAAAGAAAACGAACTGCTCGATGTGAAATTGATCAATTTGTCGGACGACAAGGAGTTTGTGCTGGTTCAACAATTATTGGCGGAAAAATTATAGAACTACCTTTGCAATTCAATTCAAAACCATGAACCGCATCATCTCTCAAATAGCCAATATTGCCGAAAAGGTTGGGCAATTTCAAAAAGATTCTATTCAGAAGTTGAATAGCAACGATGTTGAAACCAAAGGTCTCAACGATTTTGTTTCGTTTGTCGATAAGCAATCCGAAGCAATGTTGCTCGAGCAACTTAGCAAAATCATTCCTGGAAGCAGCTTTTTGGCTGAAGAAAGTGGCGAAACCAAAACAAGCTCCGATTGGACATGGATTGTCGATCCGCTCGATGGAACAACCAATTATATTCATGGAATACCGCTCTACAGCATCAGCATTGGTTTGCTGAAAGAAGAAAAACTGCACGCTGGTTGGGTATATGAGCCCAATCTGAATGAAATGTTTTGGGCTGTGCGGGGCGAGGGAGCATTTCTGAACAATCAACCAATCTGGGTTACACAAACTGCTGCCATGAAAGACTCGCTCTGGGCAACAGGTTTCCCTTACCAAAATTTTGAAAAGAAAGAAGAATACATGGAATTCATTAGCTATTCTATCAAAAATACCCATGGATTGAGGCGATTGGGAAGTGCAGCCATCGATTTGGTTTACACCGCATGTGGTCGCCTCGACGGTTTTTTTGAATTCGGACTCAAACCATGGGATGTAGCTGCCGGAGCTCTCATTGTTGAAGAGGCTGGGGGACTTGTGACCGATTTCCGTGGCGAAGCAAATTTTATTTGGAATCAAGAGGTAATTGCCTGTAACCCAACTTTATACAAGGAGTTTTTTAAAGAGTTTTCGAGAATTTACTTT
>DYON01000351.1 GCA_020720525.1 Acetofilamentum sp. | reverse complement strand
TCTTGCGAGCGATGACTATATTCACGGTGGAATTCAGAAAGATTTCTACAACGATTCGGAGAAAGAACACTGTAGTTGTCCGTATTGTAACTCGGTTGCATATAAGGTTATCGACAATGATAGGGGTTTATCTGTTGTTCGGAATGCGACTTGATTTATACAAACCCGTGGCCCATCGATGCTGAGCAAAATTATTTTGGTGATGAAAAGGTTTTTTATGAGGAAGCTCGTCTGATTTTTAAAGTCAGGAAGAAGCATCACCGCGATCGTAATTACGAATACGTGTATAGTTTCACAACGTTGTTGTTAAAAAATCACCAGTTCTATTCATCAACAACATCAAAGGAGCTAGACACGCTTGGGGTTATTGTACATTAAGGGAATTGCTCTATGAATATTTTATGGATGCTAAAGCCGAGGAAAACTACATCTGTACTTCAAAAAAACAATGGAAAACCGCTCGCAAATTGTTGTTGCTTACAGAATAGTTATGGTTTTTGATTCGTTTTTACAATATATAGGCCAACGAAAATAGCTCCAGCCGCCGAAAACACATGCCACAACCAGTGAACTCCTTGAACCATGATTTGTTCTGGATTGTCGTCGTAAAGTCGAAAAAACAGCGATAATGCAAGCAGAACAGCCGAGGTCAGTAGCAATTTCGAATGATGCCATTTTCTTTTGGCTGCATATAAAATCGCGGGAATAAAAATAATGAGTCCCGCAATAAAATACCCTACATTGATGGCTTGCTGAATGGGTAAGGTGTTGAATGCTATCCAGCGAAAAGTAGCCGATACTGCAATTATTAATATAGGAAAATACCAGTTGCCAAACAATTTTTGCATAAAAAACCACGCAACGCCTAGGCTCATAACAAACATCGGAAAAACATCGAGTGCCATTAACCATGGAGTGCTTCTAAACGCATGATAAAGTGTACTTCCTATTCCTCCAACAAAAAGCAATGGCAATGCAAAATATACCAAAAAGCTGTTTTCACGGTATTTTCCACTTAGCACAACGAGAAAATAGACTATCGGAATGATAAAAATGAGTGAGGAAAATGCATTCCAAGGTTCAACAATCGACCGTCCGGGTAAAGTTTCGTGATAAATGGGTCCACCGTCAGTCACAAATGAATAATTGATATTCGGATTCATAAACTTGAGACTAGTGTATTCCAGTGTAGTTTTCGGGGGTAAGTGCCCTCAACTCGTTTTTTACTTTTTCATTGACAGTTAATGTGTCAATAAAGTTTAACAAACTGTCGCGATTGATGCGATTGTTCCCTCGGGTCAATTGCTTTAATGCATTGTATGGGTCGGGATATTTCTCGCGACGCAAAATGGTTTGAATTGCTTCGGCCAACACAGCCCAGTTCGAATCGAGGTCACTACGCAGTTTTTCTTCGTTCACTAGCAATTTGCTCATTCCTTTTTGAAGCGATTTTAATGCAATAAGCATATGTGCCAAAGGAACTCCAATGTTGCGAATCACTGTACTGTCGGTCAAATCGCGCTGTAAACGCGATACAGGAAGCTTTTCGGACAAATGTCGCAATACAGCATTGGCCATTCCTAAGTTTCCTTCTGCATTTTCGAAGTCGATCGGATTCACTTTATGAGGCATGGCAGAAGATCCTACCTCGTCTTTTTTTACTTGTTGTTTGAAATATTCAAGCATCACATACATCCAAATGTCGCGCACAAAATCAACCAAAATAGTATTGATTCCTGCAAGGATGCTAAATGTATTGGACATTCCGTCGTAATGTTCTATCTGGGTTGTGGTTTGCTGACGATCCAACCCAAGCCGATCTTTCATAAATCTATTGGCAAAGTCAACCCAATTTATCTGTGGATATGCAGCATGGTGCGCATTAAAGTTACCGGTTGCTCCACCAAATTTTCCGGTTGCAGGAATCTGTTTCAATAGATCGAGCTGAATGCGGAGTCGCTCGGCATATACCGCAAACTCTTTACCCAATGTTGTGGGCGAAGCTGGCTGTCCATGGGTGCGTGCAAGCATTGGAAGCTGTTTCCATTCTCTCGATTTTGTCGATAGCAATTCAATGATTGCTTCTATTTCGGGCAAAACAATTTTTTGCATAGCATCGCGCAGCATCATCGGAAATGCGGTGTTGTTGATATCTTGCGATGTTAGTCCAAAATGAATAAATTCTTGATAGTCCTGCAAGCCCAACGCCACAAATTTATCGCGCAGAAAATACTCTACCGCTTTTACATCGTGGTTGGTAATTTTTTCAATTTCTTTAATGCGCTGAGCATCGGTTTGCGAGAATTTTTCAGCAATCTTCCCAATTTTTGGCAGTGTTTCGGCAGAAATGCCTTCAAAAAATGGTAATTCGAGTTTGTTGAGGGCTAAAAAATATTCTGCTTCAACCAGCACTCGATAACGAATGAGGGCAAATTCGGAGAAATATTCCTGCAATGGTTGAGTGGTTTTGCTGTAGCGACCATCAACTGGAGATACCGAAAACAGGCTTGATTCCATAAACTTTTGTTTTTGCAAAAATAGTGAATTCG
>DYON01000350.1 GCA_020720525.1 Acetofilamentum sp. | reverse complement strand
GAAACACTCTGAATGACAGTCTGTTAATTGGTTTTATTTTGTGAAATAATAAAAAAGCGCTGTCATGCAGAGTTTTGCACTAATAAGCATTTTGAATGTGGTAGCTTGCAAAGTATCCCTGCCTGACTGCCGCCGCTTAGGCAGGCAGGGAAGCATGGCTGAATTTTTAAATATCTAAAACAAAACCATCTCTATTTCTCCACTACAACCACTTTTTTAATCCAATCAACCATATATTGCAGCACCACAGGGTCGATGGTTGTTTCAATTGTGGCATATTCGCCTGGCATGCCGGTTTTGCATGGTTGAAACAAATGGTTGAGTCCTGGGAAGATATGCGAATCGAGCGTAAGACCTTGTTTGCGAACAATATACGAATTAAACCCCTCAATATTGGCGTCGGCTGGCACCTGAACATCGCTCGAACCATTCAACGCAAGAAAATTGCAGCGAATTTTGCTCACATATTTTGATGGAATGATGGCTACAAAAGCTTTGAACCAAGCCGACGTTGTTTGCATTAGCATCTGATTTACAAAAGCCTCGGTAAGTCCGTATTCTTCGCATTGTTCGGCGGTGAGATCGGTGGTGGTTGTTTTGAGCAATTCGAGAGTTTGGGCTCTAAGCTCCTCGTTTGTGCCGGAACTTTGAAGCAAATTGTAGTATTGAGTGCTAAAATTCCACATCACTTCGCGTCTTTCTTCCGAAACGCCAGAACCCTCAAGGATTAAATCTTGCTGCATCACCAAAAGTTGCGAACAAGGAACGGTAACCCCAGCAAGCGAAATGGCAAACAGCAATTTTTTATTTTGCGAAGCTTGCATCATGGCAATAATTCCACCTTCGCTATGGCCTATCACCCCAATTGCTTTTGCATCGATATAACTCAATTTGGCTAAGTACGAAACGGCTGCCGACGCATCGTTGTTGAAATCGAAAGTGGTGGCTGTTGCAAATATTCCTTCGCTTTGGCCAACTCCACGGTCGTCGTACCGCAAAACAGCTATTCCATTGCGAGTGAGATAGTCGGCAATAACAAAAAAGGGTTGATGTTTCAGCAATTCTTCGTTGCGGTCTTGTGCACCGCTACCCGAAACAAGCACAACCACAGGCCATATTCCAGTTGTGTCGGGAATGGTAAGTGTTCCAGCCAAATAGATTTTAGCTTTGCTGTTGCGGAAAGTCACATCTTTCGAGATGTAGGGAAACGGCGGCTGCGGAGTTTGGGGTCGCAGAAGTTTGAATGCTTTGTCGGCCGGAGTCAATCCAAGCGAAATAGGAGTTGCTTCGCCTTGTTGCAGCCAAATTCCTTTGAGGCTGTCGCCAATACGGGCGGCACTGTATTTTGCGCTAAAAGCTGGAACTTCGAGCCACACGCTATCGTTTTTGCTGGTGATTTTCGTATTTTTAAAATCGATAAGCATTTGAGCTGGCATATCGAAACTGGCTTTCAATTTGCCATCGGCTTCGCTTATGTGCAAAACAAACAGCATTTGCTCTTTTCCTACAACAAAATTGCCTTGCCAAATTCCATCAAGTGGTTTTTGCGCATACATCGAAGAGAATAACACAAAAACGAGTATCGAACCTATAGTTTTTTTCATATTGTTGCTTTATTAGAAACAAAACCTTACCTTCGCAAGATAAAACAAAATTATGATTTTTATTCTTTCATCGGCAAAAACCATGAATTTTAAGCACGAAATTCGTGCAGTAAAGACTCAACCAGCTTTTGGCAAAGAGGCTGCAAAAATTGCTATGGCAATTCGCAGTTTGTCGCTCGATGAATTGACTGCTCTTCTGAAAGTAAACGATAATCTTGCGCAGCTCAACCACTTACGGTTTCAAGAATGGATGTGGCCACACAAAGAAAATGCTTCGATGCAAGCAGCATTAGCCTATAATGGCACAGCTTTTTTAGGATTGGAGGCATCAACTCTCACCGACCCTAACTTTGCTTTCGCACAAAAACACATGCGCATTTTAAGTGGATTGTATGGATCGTTGCGCCCCATGGACATGATAATGCCTTACAGGCTCGAAATGCAAACAAATGTTTTGGTAGGTCCCATGAAGAATTTATACAACTATTGGAACACCATGATTGCAAAATCGATCGAAAACGACCTCAAAAGCATGAACTGCCCATTTCTAGTAAATCTGGCATCGGAAGAATATTCGAAAGCTGTAATTCCTTACTTGGGAGCAGATACCAAAGTTGTGAATGTTGTTTTTAAAGAAAATCGCAACGGAAAATTGATGAATATTACCGTTCGCACCAAATACGCTCGTGGTCTAATGGCGCGCTTCATCATTGAGAATCGCATTACCAATCCTTCCGATTTAGAAGCATTCGACCTCGATGCTTATTGGTTCGATGTGCATTCGTCGAGCGAATACTCAAAAACATTTATTCGCAGATAGACGTGCGAAAGGCGTTACTTAGACTGGAACTTACTACAAAGAATCGTGGATTTACAAGGCTTTGCTACTGATTTTTTTGTTGTAATTCTTTAACCAAGGATAAATACTGGTTTCCAACTCTTTAA
>DYON01000034.1 GCA_020720525.1 Acetofilamentum sp. | reverse complement strand
GCAGTCATAAATGACATATACTTTGGAAGGTATTAAATCCGAAACGAAAACGAAATCGTCGGGGTTACCAAACCACACAATATCGCAGTTTTTTAGCTTACGTTTTGTTGAAAATCGATACAGTTGAATATTGAGTTTTTTAATTATCGAGAACCGACTTAGTGGAAATTGTGGAATTGCCATGCAGTTTTCGGGTGTGGTTTTTTTGTTGCGCCAATAGCGAACCGACATTGGGTAAAGAATAGTCGTGTTGAAATATTCACTCAGATTGATAGCAAGAAAATGCGGACGTTGTTTAATCCAGTACCAGCTCACATGCATTATATAGAGCATTTTTTTTCGATTTTCGGTATTTGCTGCCGACTGATTTTTTAGGTTGAAATAAATAAAAAACGATTGAGTTATTGTATGAATAGAATATGAAAAGAGAAGGGCTAATGCTATTCCCATGGAACCAAAACCTTTGTTTAGAAAATAATATGTAAAACCCAGCAACGCTATGCTCCAAATAAGATTGAGCATAAAACCAGCCCACATCTTGCCTTTACTTGCAATTGCTTGTCCAATAATATTGTTGATAGCAACCAATACCGACGAAAAGGAAAGAATAATTAAAACGACATATCCATTTGAAAAACCACTTCCATACGATTTCATGATGAAAATTGACAATAACGAAACAACACCAGCAACAAAAAATGAAATAGTCGCATTAAGCTTAATATTCACAAGCAGAATTCTTCTAAACTGGATTTTGTTTCCAACATGAGCCGACAAAAGAGGTAACGCTATCTGGCTAAGTATTGCAGGAATGAATAAAATGGCATTTCGCCACTGGTTGGCAGCATCGAACACCGCCATTTCGCCGTAACCGTCTGGCTTATTAACGAGCAAAGCATTGCAAGCCCACATGACAGGCGCAACCAAAATACCCGAAAGTAGTGCGGGCAAGCTGAATTTCCACAATACTGGCCATTCGTCCCAAGCTCCTTTGAATTGAATTTTTATACCAGCTTTTGCCACCACACGACGCATTGTGAAAAAGTTTAAAACCCACATTATCAAGAAGTTGAGACCAAAGCCTATTACAGCTCCTTGCAATCCAAGCAGGTAGGTGCAACCAATTTGAATCGGGAAAGCAAGCACCCCAGAAATAAGATTTACTTTGGCAATCGATTTGAAAGCCTCAAAGCCCGATAAAGTGCCTGTTTGAGCACCATTTAGCGCACTAAAAAACAGCATTACAGCACCAATTCTAATTTCGTTGGTCAATTGCGGCGCATTGATGCTATGTTCTGCAATATATGGGGCAGCTATAATTATAATGACAGAAATAATACCTCCAGTTGCCGCAGCAAAAAGAGTTGTGAGTCCGATTATTTTTCCTGTTTTTTGTGGTTTACTATGTCGAAATTCTGCAATATATTTTGTTGCAGTCAATCCAAGTCCGAAACCTGCGAAAACAGCAAACATGTTTACTGTCGATCGAATCATGCCGAGTTCGCCAAATTCAGTCTTCCCTAATATTCGAGCTACAACAATGGTTGCCAAAAGCATTAGCCCCTGCGCGATAATAGAACCTGCCAGCGACCAAAATGCACCAAATGCCATACGTCTTCCGATATCGGAATTTGAAATCCGATCCCATTGATTTCGGAGCATCGATGGAAGTAAACGGTAAATCTTTTCTGTAGTTTTATTCAAGAACTTCAATTAATTTTTGAACGATTCTTTTGCTGGCTTTTCCGTCGCCATATGGATTTTGGGCTTGAGCCATCAGTGAATAGGCTTCAGGATTCGAAACAAGCCTTGTTATTTCATCAATAATCAAATCCTTGCTTGTTCCTACTAGCTTTACAGTACCAGCCTCAATTGCTTCGGGACGTTCGGTTGTGTTGCGCATTACCAAAACTGGTTTGCCTAAGCTGGGTGCTTCTTCTTGAATGCCTCCGCTATCGGTGAGTACTATCATGCATTTCTTCATCAGGTAAACAAATGGCAGATATTGCAAGGGTTCAATAAAAAATATATTGTTTATTTTTCTGCTTTCCTCTGACCCAAAAATATCGTTGATGGGGTTTCTTACATTCGGGTTAAGATGCATGGGATATACAAAATCGACATCGGGCAATTGCAATGACAGGGAGCGAATAGCTTCGCAAATTTGAATAAAACCGTCTCCAAAATTCTCTCGTCTATGACCGGTTATAAGAACGAGCTTCCTACTCGAATTGCATCCATCCCACAATTGAACTAGACTTTTAGGAAGCCCAAATTGACTTAGTTCATCCTCAATATTCGCTGCAATCCCCTCAGTTGTGGTTATTTTGTTTAAAATCCAAAACAAAGCGTCTATAACAGTATTGCCCGTAACCTCAATATTTTTTGGGGCAATGCCTTCGGAAAGTAAATTTTGCAACGATAGTGCCGTTGGGGCAAAATGATAGGTAGTTAAGCGACTGGTAACTTGTCTATTCATTTCTTCGGGCCATGGACTATAAATATTGTATGTTCTCAATCCAGCTTCGATATGTCCAACTGGAACTTGCTGATAAAACGCAGCCAATGCTGTAGCTGTAGAAGTGGTAGTGTCGCCATGTACAAGCACCAAGTCTGGTTTTTGTTCCAAAATCACACTTCGCATCCCTTCCAATACGTTGATTGAAACATCGGTGAGGTCTTGACCTTTATGCATGATGTTGAGGTCTATATCGGGAACAATGTCGAAAATTTCGAGAACTTGATCAAGCATTTGTCGATGCTGAGCGGTTACACACACAACCGTTGCAAAATTGTTGGAACGATTTCGCAATTCCATAATCAAAGGAGCCATTTTTATTGCTTCTGGTCTTGTGCCAAAAACCACCAACACTTTTTTCATCGTCTTTGTAATGCTATTATTTATCCAATTTCGACCATGCAAATTTATTGAAAAATTCGGACGGACAACAACTATTAGATAATCTGCTTGCTTGATAAATTTTGGATTGTCATATTGGTTGTCTTTTTTGATGGTTGAAAATTGGAATAAACTCTATGTTTAGTAAGAATTATTTTGACAATATCCATTCACATTGGGATTAGTTTTATGAAGAAAACGATTTTGACCAATGGTTGTAATGTTTATTTTTGATGCATTATTAGATTTGGCACAAAAAAAGCGCATCGAAAACCAATACGCTTTTTTAAAATGCAATTATTGTGTCAGTATTATCAAGCTCCCTCGAATTGTTCGAGAAACCTGATGTCGTTTTCCGAAAACATTCTCAAATCCTTCACCCCATAGAGCAAATTGGTAATGCGCTCAACGCCAACACCAAAAGCATATCCCGTATAAACAGTTGGGTCGATATTGCAATTCTGCAAAACGTTTGGGTCAACCATTCCACAGCCGAGAATCTCTACCCAACCTGTGTATTTGCAAAAGGCACATCCTTCTCCACCGCAAAGATTGCACGAGATGTCCATTTCGGCCGATGGCTCTGTAAAAGGGAAGTAGGATGGGCGCAATCGTATATTGGTTTTTGAATCGAACATTTCGCGCGAAAAATGCAACAAAGCGTGCTTCAAATCGGCAAATGTGACATTTTTATCAACATACAATCCTTCAATTTGGTGAAAAAAGCAATGAGCTCGAGCCGAAATGGCTTCGTTGCGATAAACACGTCCAGGGAAAATGCTGCGAATGGGTGGCTTGTTGTTTTCCATTACACGTATTTGCACCGACGAAGTGTGTGTGCGCAAGGCAATATCGGGATTGGTGTCGATGAAAAACGTGTCTTGCATATCGCGTGCAGGGTGCTCGGGTGGAAAATTGAGTGCCGAGAAATTGTGCCAGTCGTCTTCAATTTCGGGGCCTTCTTCAACCGAAAATCCCATTCGCTCAAAGATAGAGATCATTTTGTTTCGAACAATCGATATAGGATGTCGCGATCCCGCAAAATCGAATTGAGCTGGACGTGTGTAATCGTCAATCTTTATCGTCGATTGCTGACCCGATTGAAACTGGGAAGTTAGGCTTTCTATTTTTTCAGCAACCAGCATTTTCAATTGATTCAAAACCTGTCCAGTTTCCTTTTTCTCGTTGTTGGGCACATCTTTGAAACGTGCAAAAAAATCGTTGAGTATTCCTTTTTTGCCTGAATATTTAATTCGAAATGCTTCAACATCCGACTCATTGTTTGCAACAAAAGCAGTTACTTCGTTGCTACAATTTATAATCTCTTCTCTCATAGTTTGTTTCGAAATTTGTTACTTCGTAATTAAAGTAACAGTCATAGAAATGTTTTCCAGCGGACGACTATTGCTGTCGCAAGTTACCTGCGCAATTTTATCTACCACATCCATTCCTTCATATACTTCACCAAAAACGGTATAATTACCATCAAGAAATGGCGTTCCTCCAGTTTTTTTGTAAATTTCGCGTTGTTCGGTAGGGAATTTTTTATTCAATCGCCCCTCAATTTGAGTGAGCTCTTCTTCGGAGAAAGTTCTTCCCTGAACAATGTAAAACTGTGAACCCGAACTGGCTTTCTCGGGGTTTACATCGTCGCCCATACGAGCAGCAGCCAATGCACCACGCTTGTGAAAATACTCAGGTACATATTCAAAAGGAATAGTATAGTCGGGACCGCCATTTCCAAGCATTTTCTTTGGTTTGGCATCGCGGCTATCGGGGTCGCCACCTTGAATCATGAATTGATTGATAACTCTATGAAACAATGTGCCATCGAAATAGCTTTCTTTTGCCAATTTCACGAAATTGTCGCGATGCAAAGGGGTTTTGTCGTACAAAACTACTTTAATGTCTCCCATCGAAGTGGAAATAAGAACTTTTGTGCCCTCAGGTGTATCTTGAGCAAATAAACCCAACGATACAGCTGCAAACAAAATGGTTGCAAAAATAGTGTTTTTCATAGTTTTAGAATTGATGTTTCAAAAATACAAAATTCCAGCCAATAAATAGCAAATTGTTGCGAAAAACCATTAATAGTTCTTTACTATTTGAAGAAAGCAATCTTTCTTTAGCGAATAAAAAGACTACAAAACCATTATTTTTTGAACATCCAAAATCTCCCCTTCGCTTTCTAAACGAAGATAGTAATTGCCTGTGGGTAAGTTGCGTACATCGAGAATTGCTGGATTCGAATTGGTAGTTTCGGTCGAAATAATGCGTCCCGAAACATCAAAAATGCGTATGATTTCGGGTGCTTTGCCTTCGATGGTTTGAATGCTGATGAATTCGGCTGCTGGGTTGGGGAAAATCTCAACCACCGTTGCATTGTTGTTTTCGATGCCCGTGGAACTGTATAAATGCGTTTCCCACATTCCTCGACCATAAGTAGCAGCGCGCAATTTTGTTCCTGGAGCGTTAATTTCCAATTCTCTCACAATCGCTTTTGGGAGTCCAGTGTCGAAATTAATCCATGCTGCCATGGTTGTGTCGGTATAAAAAACACCAATATTGGTTCCAACATACAATCCTTCGGGCGAATTGGGATCTTCGATGATGCAATTCAATCCCAAACTACTCATTGCACCGGTAACATTTGTCCACGATACACCACCATTTTCACTTTTGAAAACTCGGTCGCCACTCGATGCCGAAGCTGTTATCCATAGCTTATTGGCATTGGTATGACTTACGGCAATACCAGTAATGTAAAACGAACCAGCAGGAGTAGTGCTGGTCCAATTAGAACCACCGTCGTGCGAATAATACAATGTGTTGCTATTGGAAAAATAAATATCGTTTGTGCCTGTTGGAGCTATTGTAAGTTTGTCGATTCGCTCTCCAAAAGTGAGACCATTGGTGAGGTCGTTCCAATTGTCGCCACCATCGTTGCTTACAAACAAATCTTCGAGTCCCATAAAAATGACCGAAGAGTTTTGCGGGCTCATTGCCAATGGCGTGAGCCAGCTTCCTTCTTGACCTGTTGTGTTGATATAATCGAAATTTTCGCCACCATCAATCGTGCGCAAAATGCCGCCATTTTGGTACGATGCATAAAAAATATCTTTGTTGGTATAGTCGGTCAAAGCATCAAATCCATCTGCTCCAAACACATGTGTATAGCTGCCATTATCGAAAACATTGCTTCCATTGTCTTGTGCACCACCAACAACAAAATAATCGTCAACTTTCGAATTGCTGAAGGCATAGAATTGCGTTATTTCCAAACCCGACGAAATGTCGTTCCAAGTGTCGCCAAAATCGTGGCTAACGAATGCACCACCATCGCTACCACAATATAAGCGTGTTCCATAAAAACCGAGATAATGTATGTCGGCATGGCTGTATTCGTAGCCACCACCATACACCCAGTGAGTAAGAATATCCCAGTTGGCTCCACCATTGTTGCTTCGCCACACATTTACGCCTCCAACAAATACTTGGTTGGCATCTATTGGCGAAACAGCAATTGCCAAGTCGTACCATGCCTGACCAGCATCATCGTCGCCTACTTCGGAATAGCCAAGAATATTGGGCGACGATGACATTTGGGTGAAGCTCGTGCCACTATTTACCGAACGATATACACCTCCAAACGAATTTTGTGAATTTGAGGCAATAATATACACATAAGCAGGATTTGCAGGTGTTACAGCTATTTCAATGCGGCAAGTGTCGTTAGGAACTGTATTGTTGGCAACAAACGAATTGCCTCCATCTGTACTTTTTAGGAATCGATCACCTCCACAATAAACGGTAGTGGTGTCGCCTGGTTTATACACCATGTTGCGTATATCGTTGCCCGAATACACCGAACTCCAATTTATTCCACCATTGAGCGATTTGAAAATATTGTAAGGAGTGCAAACAAGCATCGAATTTGGATTCTGAGGGTTAATGAGTATCTTGTTAATATTGGTAAAGCCAATTCCAGAATTCAAACCACCGTTGCCCCATGTTGCCCCATCGTTTTCCGATTTCACAATTCCATAAGCTTCGGTATCCCAGCTGTCTTTGTCGCCAGTTCCAACAAAAACCACATTGGGGTTGGTTGGGTGAATAGCCACACACGATGTGCCCAATCGGACTTGATTGTCGAATGTGGTTGTCCAGTTGGCGCCACCATTTTCGGTTTGCCAAACGCCACCACTTGGAGTTGCAACGTAAAGAATATTGGAATCGGTGGGATGTTCGGCAATGAAATTTACCCTACCATTGCCTGGATTGTAGCCACTGTTTCCATTGGTCCAAGTTGTAATTCCCAAAGGAATCCAGTTGGCAGTTGCATCGCTTTCTTTTTCGTTTTCGGCTGCTTTGGTGGCATTGTTGTATGCATCGATAAAGCGCGAAGCCGAGGGCAATTGACCATCGGGAAAGCAAAGTGGAGCCATCATATACTCCCATCGTTTGAATTGTTTGAACCCTTTGCTTTTTTCGTAGGGTTTGTTGCCCCACCAAGCATCGAATGCTTGGTGCATATCAATAAAATTGGCTTCCGATTTCGATACCTTTAAGTACGGAGATCGCATCCATTGCTGGGCTGAGAGGGTTAACGTCAAAATGGTGGTGAGGAAAACAGACAGACTAACCCTTGCTATCATGCTAAAAATTTTCGCAAAGATAGGTAAAAATACGTAAGCCTGCAAGTTTTTTTACGTGTCGGGTTGCGTTATTTTACGCGAACGCTTATGAGCTTTTTACCTGCTAAGTATCCTTCGAGTAAATCGTCGGGAGCCACAGGTCCAACTCCAGCGGGTGTTCCTGTAAAAATGAAGTCGCCAGTTTTTAAAGTGATGTATTTCGAAACATGCGATACAATGCGCTCGAACTTGAAAATCAGGTTGTTGCTGCTACCATTTTGAACGGTATTTCCGTTTTTTTCGAGCCTGAATATTAGCTCTGCTGGATAATTTGTTTCTGCGATGGGTACAAATTCGCCCATAGGCGCCGAATTGTCGAATGCTTTTGCAATTTCCCATGGCTCTCCACGCTCGATGCAGCGTTTTTGAATATCGCGAGCTGTGAAATCGATTCCCAGTGTAATAGCATCGAAATAGGAGGCAGCAAAGCGTTCTTCGATGTTTTTTCCTGTTTTGCAAATTCGCAAAACAAGCTCACATTCATAGTGAACATTGTTGCTGAAATCGGGTATAAAAAATGGAAGATTGTTGTAAATAATTGCATTTTCGTGTTTAAGAAAAAAAACAGGATACTCGGGTATCTCGTTGTTCATTTCTTTGATATGGTCGGCATAATTGCGACCTATACAGATTATTTTCACTTATTAGTCTAATTTTACGTTGCCTTTGTTGAAGCCGCGCAATTTGATGGCCGAGATATATCGTTTGGTACTTTCGGGAAAAGAACTTTTCATCATCCAATCGTAGTATTGTGGTTCGCGACGAAATACTTCTTCAACCGTTTGACCTTTGTACTTTCCAAAGGCAAAAAATTCTTCTCCTTTGTCGTTGAATTGAATATGCCCAACTAAATCGGCATTTTTTGTGGTTTTCGAGAATTTACTTAAAGTTTCAACATCGTTCACAATTGGCACAATTAAGTTTCCATCGGCATCTTCGATTTCAACATTTTCGTACCGATTGAGCTGAGCTTTTAGAACTTCCCATGTAGCTCGTGTATCGGCATCGGCCGAATGTGCGTTTTCGATAGTTTTGCCACAATAAAATTTGTAAGCAGCTTTCAGATTGCGAGGTTCCATCTTGTGAAAGATTCCCATCACATCGAGAAAACGTCGTTTAGAGTAATCGAATTCAATTCCGCAGCGCAAAAACTCTTCAACAAGCATGGGAATATCGAACTTATTGCTGTTGTAGCCAGCCAAATCGCAGTTGTTCAAAAACTGCATCATTTCGTGAGCAACATCTTTAAACAAAGGTTTGTCGGCCACGTTGGCATCGCTGATACCATGAATGGCTGTTGTTACAGGCGGAATAGGTATGCCAGGATTGAGCAAAGCATAGTATTCGTTTTCAGTCCCATCGGGGTCGATACGAAGAATAAATATTTCAACAATTTTGTCGGAACCAACCACTAGTCCAGTCGATTCGATGTCGAAAACGGCAAGTGGTTTTGTGAGTTTAATTTCCATTCATTAAAGGGGTTAGTATTATGTGCTCGCTCTCGTTGTTGACGCTGCTTTCATCGTCGTGAAAAGTGTATTCTTTTTTTACTGTATTGTATCCCGGACATTCAAACGCAAAATTATAGGTGCTTGGCTTTACAATAATAATATACTTACCTGTATTTCTATTGGGGCGATACAAACCTTGCAATTGACCCGTTTTGCTATCGGTAACCCTAATAACAACCTGAGGCAATACGGCGGTTTGAATTTCGAGAAAATCGACCCTCGCTTGCAGCCCTGGAGAAATATATTCTATTTCGTTTGTATCGCTTTTTGAATTTAAGGTGCCTTTTATTGAGTCAAGTTTTGCGCGCGATTCTTCGAGCTCGGACTTTTGCATTCCGTATTTTTCGAACAGCGAGGTGCTGTCTTCGGTCATGATAATACCGCTGATGAAGCACTTTTTGGGTTCAATATTGTTGAATGTTACCCGATAAATGTCGGTTTGTCCATATCCACCAGGCATCACTGCAGCCAAGTAGGCATGCCGCCCCGAACTTGTAAAAGAAATGGTGGTATTGTCTTCGGGTGTATTGATGGGATAACCAATATTGGTTGGTGGAGAAAATGTATTGTCGGTTTTGTTGTACTTGCACTTAAAAATATCGTATCCACCAATGTTTTGATAACCAGTTGAAGCAAAGTAGAACGATTCGCCATCGGGAGCAAAATAGGGATAATCTTCGTCGTAAATGGTGTTTACTCCAGGTCCAAGATTCACAGGAACACCCCATTCGCCAGTAGGAAGCTGTTGCGACATCCATAAATCCATTCCGCCCAATGTTCCTTCGCGATTGCTTGCGAAAATGAGTATTTTCTTGTTTTGGGTAAGGCAGGCACCGCTTTCGAATGTTTTTTGATTGATATTCATGCCAAGCGACTCGGGTCGTTTGAAAGAGCGACCTTTGCCTTCGGAAACGAAAATATCGCTCATTCCATATTCGTTGTCCATGTAAATGAACATCATATCGCCATCGGGCGAAAGCCCAACCACTTCTTCAACGAGATATGTGTTTATTGAATTTGAAATTCCTTTTCCTTTTTTCCATTCCGAATTGGCTCGGGCAGCAAAATAAATATCGGCAGTAAAAAACCCATCGTAGTTTACAAAACCCCCTAAATTGCCAGCGCGGGTAGATGTGAAAATGATATAACTTTCGTCGGCTGGAACAAAAGGATTGTATTCGGGGTATTCGGTGTTGATAGGAGAACCCAAATTGGTAATGGTAACATTCACCGGATTGCTCATGAGCTTGTCGGCATTGTCGCAAATTTCGAGTTGGCGTTTTGCTGAAATAGGATTATCGTCTTTGATTCCAGTTGAAATGAATTTTTTGAACGACTTTCGAGCATCTTCGAAGCGATAAGCAAATTGATATGCTCTGCCTAAATCGTACCACGCATTGGGATCGAATTTTTCTTGCTTAACCACCCACTCAAGATAAGGAATGGCCTTGGTCTTATCGATATTGGTATATAAATAGCACAGCCCAATTCGGTGGTTGAATTCCACATTGGTTGAGTCTTTTGAGCGAAGAACAAGGTATTCGGACAAAGCATTTCTGAAATTTTGATACTGAAAATATCCTTTTGCATCTTTTTCGTTGCCAGCTGGTACAAAATCTTTTACCTGTGCATGCAGTACATGCAACGATAGCAGCAACAAACAAGCGGCAAGTATCCTTTTGAAAACCATTGTCAATCGATTTGGTGCGAAATTAAGAATTTCATTTTGCTTATGGGTTAATTATTAGAAAAAAATGCAGTTAATTGTTTCAATTTGTTGTTGGCCTCGCTCTGCGCCTCGCTCGAATACAATTTGCATTTAACGCTGAAATAGAATTTGATCTTTGGTTCAGTTCCCGAAGGACGAACGGTTATTTTGCTTCCATCTTCGAGCAAAAACTGCAACACATCCGATTCTGGAAGTCCAGTTTTTTCCAATTTGCTGGTCGATTTGTGTAGCTTTTCGCCCGATTTGTAGTCGTAAACTGCAATCACTTTCATTTGTGCAATGGTTTCGGGAGCTTGCGTTCTAAATTGCTTCATCATGTCGGCAATTTCTTGTTTACCAGCTATTCCTTTGCGAGTAAGCGAAATAAGATGTTCGGTGTAAAATTCAAATTTGGTATAGATTTCGTCGAGCAAACCAAGCATGGTTGTTCCTTTCGATGCTGCCCATGCTGCTGCTTCGGCTATCATGCACGAAGTCATAACAGCATCTTTGTCGCGCACAAAATCGGCACCCAAATAGCCGTAACTTTCTTCGCCACCACCCACAAATGTCTCTTTTCCCTCTTTCAGTCTAATGATTTCTGCAATATATTTGAAACCTGTAAGTACTTCATGCATCTTTACTCCAAAATTTTCAGCTATATCGCTGAGTAAATCGGTGGTGACAATGGTTTTTACCATCATTGGGTTTTCGGGCATTTTGCCAGTTTCCGTCAACCTTGTGAGTGTGTAATAAACCAAAATAGCAGCAGTTTGATTGCCATTGAGCAAAATATATTCACCATTGCTGTTTCTTACGCCAACCCCAACGCGGTCGGCATCGGGATCGGTGGCCAATATAAGCTCGGCGCCAGTGGCTTCGGCTTTGGCAATAGCCATTTTCAATGCAGCTTTTTCTTCGGGATTGGGCGAATCGACTGTTGGGAAATTGCCGTCGTTGATGTCTTGTTCGGGAACATTAATCAAGTTGCGAAATCCAAAACGACTCAATGCTTCGGGAACCAATTTTACGCCTGTTCCGTGAAGTGGTGTGTAAACGATTCCCATGTTGGAATGTGCTTTTACAGCATCGGCCGACAGACAAACGGTTGAAATAGCATCGAGGTATATTTTGTCGATATCGGCTCCTATACTCACAACCAATTCGGAATTTCGTATAAACTGAATTTGCTCTGGATTCGAAATTGCCCTGACTTCGGCAATCACATTGTTGTCGTGGGGAGCAACCAACTGTCCACCATCGTTCCAATAAACCTTATACCCGTTATATTCCTTTGGGTTATGCGAAGCGGTGATAACAATACCGGCGCTGCACTCGAGCTGACGAACAGCAAACGACAGTTCGGGTGTTGGTCGCAATTCGTCGAAAAGAAATACTTTTATTCCATTGGACGAAAGCACATCGGCAGCAACAGCAGCAAAATAGTCGCTTCGATTGCGGCAATCGTAGGCTATGGCAACCGAATTTTGATTGTTGGGGAAAGATTTTTTAATGTAATTTGCCAAACCTTGCGTGGCAGCTCCAACAGTATATTTATTCATTCGGTTTGGACCAACTCCCATAATGCCTCTAAGTCCACCCGTTCCAAAATCGAGATCGGTGTAAAAAGCTTCTTTCAATTCTGCTGGGTTCTCTGTTTCGAGACGCCTGATTTCGTTTTTGGTTTCTTCGTCGTAGGGACCACTAAGCCATGCCGATATTTTTTTTTCTGTGTCGTTCATAATTTCCCTTGTTTTTCTTGCCGATTCACTATAATAGTTTGCGATTTTCGGCTTTGTTTAAAATCTTCATTTGCTTTATGGCAATCTGATTCAATTTAAGAAGCCATGTTTTTAGAGGCTACATTGTGAAAGAATTTAATCCAGCCTCAGTTTTAAACCCCTCGAATTCGATGGGTTTAAAATTTAGATTGTAAAGCGTTTTCCAAATGCCCAGAAATTCATTGGTATTGCGGTTTCGCATCCAGTTTCCAATCACAGAACTGGCATCGTCTGTTTTGTATTTAGCAATGTCGGTAAGCGATATGTAATCGCTGTTGTTAGCACTTACAACAACAACGGCTGTATCTTTTACACTAATTGTTTTTCTCATACAACAATCTTCTTTAATACCAGTTCGATAATTTTAAAATGAAATTTTTTAAGTCGCAATTGATCAAAAAATCTTGTAAACAAAACTTCATTCCTACCATTTTTCCATGCATTTTTTCAGACTCTCTTTCCAATAAGGAACCGATATTCCGAGAAATGCTTTTATTTTTTTTTTGTTCAACACACTGTAAGCAGGGCGGGGAGCAGGACGTTGAAAATCTTTGCTTTCAACGGCGGTAAGTACCGATTTGGAAGCCGAGATATTTAGAATTTCCCAAGCAAAATCGTACCACGAAGCTACTCCTTCGTTGGAATAATGGAAAAGTTCGACTCCTTTCACTTTTTTGCTCTGACGAACCATCTCTATAGCTACCAAAGCCAAATCGGCGCTCCATGTAGGAGTGCCCACCTGATCGAATACAACTTGAAGTTTTTCGCCTTTTCTGCCTTTTTCGAGAATGGTTTTCATGAAGTTTTGTCCATATTTGCCATATAGCCACGAAGTGCGAATGATAGCAGCATGTTTGTTGTTGAGTAAAACTTCAATTTCGCCTTTGTATTTGCTTGCAGCATAAGTTCCAACAGCATTTGCAGCCACTTCTTCGTGGTATGGTTGTGAACGTTTTCCGTCGAAAACAAAATCGGTTGAAATATGCACCAAGAAAGCTTTATGGACTTGGCAAAGAGTGGCGAGCGAAGCTACAGCGTTGGTGTTGACAGCAAATGCCTTTTCGGATTCTTTTTCGGCAAGATCGACAGCTGTATAGGCTGCAGCATTGATTACCGCTTCGGGTTTTATTTCTTTAAATGCTTTTTTGAGCATATCGTCGTTGCAAATATCGAGTTCGGGCAAATCGCTGAAAACCCAATCAAACTCTTTGTTGCTTTTTGCCATTTCGCGCAACTCGCTGCCCAACTGTCCGTTGGCTCCAATTACCCACAATTTGCTCATGATATCGTATTTTTAAAGTATTCGATGGTTTTTTTAAGTCCTTCTTCGAGTTTTACTTTGGGTTCCCAATTGAGAATTTCTTTGGCAAGTGTAATGTCGGGCTGACGTTGCATAGGATCGTCGGTCGGAAGAGCTTCGTAAACAATTTTCGATTTCGAACCAGTGAGGTCAATCACTTGCTGAGCCAGCTGCAAAATGGT
This sequence comes from Acetofilamentum sp., assembly GCA_020720525.1. Classification (GTDB taxonomy): domain Bacteria; phylum Bacteroidota; class Bacteroidia; order Bacteroidales; family DTU049; genus GWF2-43-63. Next base: position 1,129 of record DYON01000034.1, on the reverse strand, counting down.
GAATTCGCTTGGGTTGCCAACATTGATTGGACCTTTGATTGAATCGTCGGTGTTCATGAGCAAAATCATTCCAGTAATTAAATCGTCAACGTAGCAAAAGCTGCGAGTTTGGCGCCCATTGCCATACACGGTGATGTCTTCGCCTTTGAGTGCTTGAACAATGAAATTAGAAACCACACGCCCATCGTTGGGATGCATGCGTGGACCATAGGTGTTGAAAATTCGCATGATTTTGATGCGTATATTGTTTTGTGCATGATAGTTCACAAAAAGCGATTCGGCGCAGCGTTTCCCTTCGTCGTAGCACGACCGTGGACCAATTGGATTCACATGTCCCCAATAACTTTCGGTTTGTGGGTGAATGGTCGGATCGCCGTAAACTTCGCTGGTGCTTGCTTGTAGAATTTTTGCTCGAATGCGTTTTGCCAATCCCAACATATTGATGGCACCCATCACCGAAGTTTTGATGGTTTTAATAGGATTGTACTGATAATGAATGGGCGAAGCAGGACATGCCAGGTTGTAAATTTCGTCAACTTCTACAAAATAGGGCATGGTAACATCGTGCCGAATAAGCTCGAAATACGGATTGCTCAATAAATGCGCAATATTTTGTTTGCCGCCAGTAAAATAATTGTCCATACACAAAACCTCGTGGCCGTCGTTGAGCAATCGCTCACATAAATGCGAACCAAGAAAACCAGCTCCACCAGTTACCAGTACTTTTTTCTTCATCGTTTCAATTTGTTTGTAAAATTAAAACAATTTACCGACTGCGAAAGCAATTTGTTCTGCTAATGAATAAGTTTAGTAACACATAGATAAATAGGTAGATGAAAAGACAGCCGTTATTCCCTGTCTGCCTAAGCGGCACGCCACCCTAAAATTGTGCGGCAGGCAGGCAGGGATACAAAAAATTCAATGCGTAAATTTTCCCTGAAGCATTGAATTTTTTACTGCTAATGACATAGTTTCGCAACACTCAGTAATACAGTCAAATAGGAAATGCAGCCATACTTCGATACTTTGCAAGCTTACACATTTAAAACGCTTTTTAGTGCAAAACTCTGCATGACTGCGCTTTTTTGTCATTTGTTTTTAGGTTGCAAAACTGGTTTTGCTGGTGGTC
>DYON01000349.1 GCA_020720525.1 Acetofilamentum sp. | reverse complement strand
TATTCGCTAACGTGGCATAATGATTTTTCGGCTCCTACCAACAACGGAATGGATGGAAACAAATATCCAGTTTGGGCTCTTTTTTTCGATGCGCCCGATGCTCCACAAAGTTTTCAGGCCAATTCACAATGTGGTGGCATGATGCTCAATTGGCAAAAAAATACCATAGGTGACGATGTCATAATTGTAAGAAAAGCTGGAACTGCGCCTGTAAACAGACCTATTATGGGTACCGACTACAACATCGGCGACGATTTAGGAAATTTTACTTATATAGCTTATGTTGGAACAGCTCTTTCGTATCTCGATACAGCTGTGATTGAAGGTACTGAATATTTCTATGTTGCTTATTCAGATGACGGCAATCAAATATATTCACTTAATACATTAAACGACAACGATATAGCACCGTACGACGTACCTTACACTACCGATTTTGACGGAGGCATTACGCTACCATCCTATTGGGATGGCGACATGACAAATGAAAGTGGACATGGATCTACCGACAATGGAATTGCTGCACGATTGAACAGCCCAGCTGATGAATTTTTTGCAAGTACAGCTTCTTTTTGTGGTATCAATAGCTCAAGTATTGTTGAATTCAATTACCGATTTGTGAATTATTCTGGATACCCAAGCACTGCTACCCCAGTAAATGAAATAGGTACCGTTTATATTCAGGTATCCGACAACAACGGAAGCAGTTTTACAACCATCGATAGCATCAGTTCTTCTAATCATACTGCGTCAACTAGCTTTCATTCTTCCCAAAGTTCTTTGGCGGCTTATAGCGGTGAGAAAATCATCATCAAACTGCTTTGCACAGGCGGTAGCGGCGATTATTACTTCGACTTCGACGATTTTAACGTATATGATTTTGTAGGTATCGACGAAAATGTTGCAAACCAATTACATGTTTTTCCAAATCCAATTGACGACTATCTAAACATTGAAAACAATGAAGCAAACATTTCAACAGTTTGTATTTATGACATGAACGGAAAATTGCTGATGGAACAAAAAACCGACAACAGTGCTATTATTCGCATTAACATAAATCGACTTGCTTCTGGAATGTACTTGATAAAAAGTATATCCGAGAATGAATTGTTTCAAAATCTAATCATCAAGAAATAATTTTTCTCATAGGTAGGATTAAATGCCGGTCTCAGTGCCGGCATTTTTTATTGATAATTTTTATTTGAAAAAGCGAATTAAAATGTTGGATAGTCCAATATCAACCAATTAGGTTGTTAATTATTCAGAATTTAATAATATTACTTTCAATGCTGGTTAACAACAGACCAATAGTTTTGTGAAAAAGAATTTTGTATGAAAACCTCATTGTTTGTTGTTGTTTTTTCATTGATGATTTTGAATTGTTGGAGCCAAACCACCATTGCTTCGCAAAACTTTGACGCTAGTACAAGTTGGAGCTACAGCACAGTTGTAGGAGGCGATGGCGTTTTTAGCACTTCAAACTCAATTGGCGTTTCGTCTAGCAATGGTTTGGGATACTATTACGACAATTGCTTGACAGGCTCTGGTGGCTCAACTTCATCTGCAACTTTTACCACAGTTGATGTAACTGGATACACAAATATTAAAATCCGCTTTCGGATGGCTTGGGGTGGTACGCATTGGGGAAACACATGTGGCTCTGGAACAGGAATAGATACCGACGATTACATCGAAGTGCAAGCTAGTCGCAATGGTGGTGCGTATGGAAGAGTATGCTACTACAATGGCTACAGCAACCGCACATTTGCGCACAATACAACATCAAAAGTGCTTGCTTACAATGCAAACGAATCGCATCGTGCCGATGCCTGGGGCAATGTTGGAACATGGGAAATCACCTTTCCAGCTGGTACAACTTCGGTTGGATTAAAATTCATTTTCAAATGTAACCGCGATCACGAAAATTTTTATCTCGACAATTTTATTGTTGAAGGTTTCAACGCGTTGCCAGTGGAAATGATCGATTTTAAAGCAACACGTACCGATGAGGTAGCTTTAATTAGTTGGCAAACAGCATCGGAAACAAATTCTTCTCATTTTATTGTTCAAAAAACAAATAATTCAATCGATTTTGCCACCATCGGCTATGTGGCTGCTGCAGGCAACAATAATACTGGAAAAGACTATCAATTTGTCGATTATGATGCAGATTTGGATGAATCGTGTTACAGGTTGCTACAATTCGACTTTGATGGAACTGAATACGATATGGGAATACGATGCCTTGCTGCTAAAGACGAAGACGACAACACCTTAGTTTTCTACAATAGCGATGATAAAAGTATTGTTGTGAGTGGCTACAACCAATCGTGTTCACTTATGGAATTGACCGATTTAATGGGGCGTTTAGTAATGAGCTGTAGCCCAAGCAGCGAACAAACACAATTGAATGTTTCGGACTGCAGTGGTTTATATTTGATGCAAGTGGTTTCGGACGGCAAAAGAAAAGTGTTTAAGGTTTTTGTGGATTAAACTAATGGCGTCTCGAAAAACCCACTTTTGTCATATTGAGCGGCATCTAAATATCGATGCAATCAACTCGTATT
>DYON01000348.1 GCA_020720525.1 Acetofilamentum sp. | reverse complement strand
CCGACCAAGCAGGTGGAAGTTTCGACCTCAAAAAGAATTTGATGTACTGTTTTAATGAAATGCAGATCTATCAATACAGCATGAAAGATGGTTTGCTTAAAAAACAATTTGCGGTAACTGGTTTTTCGGAGCGGGTTTACGAATCTTGTATTACAGGTTTCATTTTGTTCACTGGCGAAAAAGGCTATGAATTTATGCTGGTTGACAATATCAACAATAAATTGTATTTTTTCAATTCCAAAGGAGCATATACCAAAATGGTGTATTTTAGTCCCGAGGAGTATTTGCACGATTTTTACAACATGTCGTACAGCAACAAACGCCTTTGGAGCTACAACAAAGACTCACGAAAGTGGACTTCGTACAAGCTGTTTAACTAAATTTACTTTTTGTTTTCGACCATCGGGACAAATCGAAATTTGCCATGTTGTTTTTCTTCTAAGCTTCCATCGGGTTGCCTCACAACCGTTGTCATCACTTGAATTCCATTCGAGTCACCAACAGGAATAACTAAGATTCCTCCTGGCTTGAGTTGTTGTAAAAGCATCTCGGGAATTGAAGGCGCAGCTGCGGTAACAATAATTCTATCGAACGGAGCAAACGAAGGCAACCCTTTATAACCATCGCCATAGAAAAGCCTTGGATTGTAGCCCATTGCTTGAAGAAGCTCTTTGGTTCTATAATGTAGAATTTTAACCCTTTCAATCGAAAAAACTTTTGCGCCGAGTTCCATAAGCACAATAGCCTGATAACCCGACCCAGTACCAACTTCGAGCACTTTATGCAAAGGCTGCACTTGCAGCAATTCGCTCTGAAACGCAACAGTGTAGGGTTGACTTATGGTTTGCTCTTCGCCAATGGGGAATGCTTTGTCTTGATAAGCAAATTCGACAAAACTGCTATCGAGAAAAAAATGTCGCGGAATTTTACCGATTGCCGCAAGCACCTTCCGGTCGCAAATTCCTTTTTGCTCCAGCTCGGCTACAAGCCGCTTGCGCAAACCTTGATGACGATAATTGTCGTCGAGTAAAATCCCTTTGAAACGTATCACAATGGAGTAATTAACAATGGTGGGGTAATAAATTCATGGCGAAATTAGTAAAATCCCTCGTTTTTTTAGCCTATTTTTGCAAGCGTTTGAATTTAAACTGATGTTATGTTGAGAATTGGAGTACTTGGAGCCGGGCACTTGGGCAAAATTCATATTAAATGTTTGAAAGAGCTAGAAAGTTTTGAACTTGTTGGATTTTACGATATTGATGAAAACAGAGCCAACGAAATGGCAGCCGAATTTGGAATTCACAAATTCAACTCACGCGACGAGCTTATCGATGCTTGCGATGCAGTTGATATTGTTACTCCAACCATTGCACATTACGACAGTGCTGCACAAGCTTTGAAAAAGTTCAAGCATGTTTTTATTGAAAAACCAATTGTTACAACCCTCGCCGAAGCATCGTCGCTTCTCAACTTGAGTCGCGAAGCCAATGTGAAAATTCAAGTTGGGCATGTCGAGCGCTTCAATCCGGCGTTTATTGCCGCTGAGCCATTCATCAATAAACCAGTTTTTATCGAGTCGCACCGTCTTGCACAGTTCAATCCGCGCGGAACCGATGTTCCTGTTGTGCTCGATTTGATGATACACGATATCGACATTATTTTGAGTGTTGTAAAATCGAACGTTCGAAAAGTGAGTGCAAGTGGGGTGCCTGTTATCAGCAATACCCCCGACATAGCCAATGCTCGCATCGAATTCGACAACGGAGCCGTTGCCAATTTAACAGCCAGCCGAATTTCGATGAAGAACATGCGCAAAAGTCGCTTCTTTCAGAAGGATGCATATATTAGTGTCGATTTTCTTGAAAAGAAAGCCGAAATTATTCGCATGAGCGATGTTGCCGACGAAAGTCTGCTACCTCCATTTGCCATGGTGATTGATCCGGGCAACAATGCCCCTAAAAAGCAAATTCATATCGAAAACCCGAATATTGAACCTGTGAACGCAATTAAAATGGAGCTTTCTAGGTTTTACGATTCTATTGTAAACAACGAGCCAACTCCAGTTAGTATCCTCGATGGATACACTGCTCTTGAGGTTGCTTATAAAGTTATGGATCAGATTAACGAATCCTTGTATTTTTTTTCTTGAAATAAATGATGAACTGATATACTATTTCAAAAAAAAGTTCGTTTGAATTCCAACATTACCACATGAGATTATTTTTTTACGCTTTCATTCTTGCAATAGTGCTTTCAGCCTGCAATTGGATAAACCCCTCAGAAGAGGTTCCTTCTTATATCCATATCGATTCTATTGCTTTTTCATCTAACAGCACACAAGGAACTTCGAGCCAGAATATTACCGATGCTTGGGTGTATATTGATGGAAAAAATATGGGCGTTTATGAAATGCCTTGCACCTTTCCTGTTCTTAAATCGGGAACTTGCAATGTTCAGGTTTTTCCGGGAATTAAATTAGATGGAATTGCAGCAACCAGAGCAATTTATCCTTTCATGAAGTCGTGGAGTGGCGATTTTAATTTGAAATTGGATAGCACAATTACAATTTCACCTG
>DYON01000347.1 GCA_020720525.1 Acetofilamentum sp. | reverse complement strand
GAATTCATTACCAATGTGCGACCCTATATTGCAGTTCGCACCGAAGATAATGTGCTCATCAAGCGTCCGAATGTGGTACAAAAGCTCAACAGTGGCGGCGCTCAAATACTGAATGGTTTGCTTTCGGGTTTAAGCATCGAATCGTTGCTCAAAAAAATTGGACCCGACGAACAAAAGCGCAACGAACTCCACTTGTTTTTAGTTGCCATCAAAGCTTCGCTCGAAGATACGCTCGATGTATTTACGATAAATCCGGCAGTTTCGCTTAAACCATTCGAAGCTCCTTTTACCACATTGCCCGTTTTGAGCGAAGTAGCCATCACTGGAAAATGCAATTTTCGCTGTTCTTTTTGTTATGCTGGCATCAACAATGGTTGCAGCAATAACGAACCCGACATGAGTTTTGAAGAACTGAAAAGCATTATCGAAAAAATTCGCCACGAAGCTAAGGTTCCTTCAATCAGTTTCACAGGTGGCGAACCAACATTGCGAAGCGATTTGCCACAGCTTGTTGCTTTTGCAAAAAGCATCGATATGCGTGTGAATCTGATAAGCAATGGTTTTTTGATTGATAAAAAACTTGCTCTCGATTTGAAAAAAGCAGGACTCGATTCGGCACAAATAAGCATAGAAGGATGTACAGCCGAAACACACGAAAAGATAACGGGAGTAAAACACAGCTTTTCTCATGTCCTCGATGCGGTTCGCAATTTGCGCGAACTCGATATTTGGGCACATACCAACACCACTCTCTCGAAACAAAATATGCACGAAGCATCATTGATGCCCGCATTTTTGAGTAAAGAATTGCAGTTGAAAAAGTTCAGCATGAATCTGATTATTCCATCGGGGACAGCATCGGAGCACGACGAAAATCTGCTTCCTTACAGCGAAGCAGGCGAAATAATAAGAAACATTCAAAAGGCAGCCACACAAAGCAATATCGAACTCATGTGGTACTCGCCCACTCCGCTTTGCTTGTTCAACACAGTTACCGAAGGTTTGGGCAACAAAGGATGCGCTGCCTGCGACGGATTGGTGTCGGTCGATCCGCAAGGAAACATTCTTCCATGCTCATCGTGGAACGAACCAGTTGGGAACTTACTTACTCAAAGTTTTGCCGAAATTTGGAATTCGCCGCGAGCTGTTTTTATTCGCAACAAAAAAGAAACTCCTGCAGTTTGTAGCAGTTGCGATAGCTTTGCACTTTGCCAGGGTGCCTGTCCACTATTTTTCAAACACAATTTCTGCAACGACGAGTCATTGCTTAAACCTCGCATTACAACAACACACAAAACCACAGCTATATGAATAAACTATTGTTTCATTTTTTTCCACGCATACCTATTGTTTTGCGTATTGTATTGTTTCTGATTCTATTGGCAGCAGGCATCGGAACTCAATTCTTCTTACTTATGTTTATTCCTGGTTGTTTTTTGGTACTTGCCGGAAGCATACTTATGTTTACCAAAGGCATCGACAAGCGCGTATTTCCTGGACGTTATCACCAAAATGCCGACTGGAAAAAATCGTCGCGCGAGCAGGTTGAATCGATTGTAAAAATGGATCGAAAACTCAAAATCTGGGATCGTTCGGCATTTGAAGTGAGCTCGTGTATGGGTGCTTTTATTTTTGTTTTAATTCTCGTTTTTTCAATTTATTTATTTCTAGTTGGCGATGGCAGCTACCGAAAAGAGCTAACCTATATTGGAGGCAATATTTTGATGTTGTTTGTACCCCATTTTTTCACCGGAATGAAAAAATTCGATGCGAAAAACAATGTGGTTATTTATGCCAAAGAATGTATGAAAGCGGCATCAGCCATTCAGAAAAAATTCAAAGATGCCGATGTTTCTTTTCTTACGCTTCTGGCTCCATCCAAAAAAAATAATGCCACATTTCCAAAAGAAGTGAAGCTTAAAATAATGATGCCCGATGCTCCCGACGATTTCATGGGAATTTATGGTCAGCTTTCGCTCAACGCAGTTGGATCGAATGTTTTTCCTTATTTCTATACGGTGATTATTTACAAAGAAGGATCGAAGCTGAAAAAGAAAACCGAAAACATAAAAAGATTGTACGAGGCAATTATATATGAGTTCACCAGCGAGAAAGGAGTTGAAGTGATGGTAATTCGGCAAGCAACCACCAAAACGAGTGGATATCATACCAACGAAGGGGATGTGAAAAGAATTCTTGCGGAGACCATGAATGTTTATAGTCAAATCAGTAAAAAATAATCCGTTAAATACAAAAAATTTATGAAAACATTCAATAACACATTAATACAGATTTCGCAAATTGGCATGGGTAGCGGCGATGAGCAGTTAGATATTCAACTCGTTACAAATTATTTCAAACTTCTTGGCCAAGAGAATGAATTGCCATACTTCATTGTGCTTTACAATGGAGGTGTTAAACTTGCGTGCACAGGCTCACCTGCTCTTGAAAGCATGCAAGAATTAGCGAATTAAGGTGTGAAGTTTATTGCCTGTTACGACGATTCCATGATCCGACTTTTTTCAGTCATTTCAGCTTCCAAAAACCTCCGGAACGATGAAATGTCGTAACGTGAACTTTGATTTGAGACAG
>DYON01000346.1 GCA_020720525.1 Acetofilamentum sp. | reverse complement strand
TTCACTGGTAATCGCTTATATGCACTTCCTTATGCAATTGCAAATTCAATTGTTGATAAGGTTGAGTTTTCTCAATTAAATAAAATTGAATTTTCAGAAAAAAAAGAGTCTATAAAGGAAAGATGTTTTCCAATCAAAATCGACCGTCTCGGAAATATTTCATTGTAAAAAATGAATCATGTCAAAACCCGCACTCAAAAAAGAACTCCAAAAGCTAAGCAAAGAACAGCTGCTTGAACATATTCTCGATTTGTATGAGAAAAACAAATCGGTAAAAGAATTTTACGAATTCTTTCTTCACCCCGAAAGCGAAAAGGAGTTATGTGAAAAGTTTAAGAAGATTATTCGCAAAGAATTTGATGTAGAGAACCCCATGCGTGCCAGCTTGAAATACTCAATAGCCAAACGTGCTATTTCCGATTTTCGCGACTTGCAACCTTCGCCCGAACTGTTGGCCGATGCAATGCTTACATTGCCCGAATGCGCTTGCAAATACACTTTCGAGTATGGCGATATGTCGGAAAGTTTTTATAACAGTGCTTGCAACAGCTTTGCAGCGGCTTTGGCATTTATTTCGAAAAACAATTTACTCAAAGAATTTCAACAACGCGCCAGACAATGTGTGGAATGGGCTTCGGTGTGCGGTTATGGCTTTTGCGACGAGATGTCGGAAATTTATTTTGAAAGCGATTAGCATTTTTTTATCGGACAATTGTGGAAATAAATAACCTTTTCGCCTATGTATCGTTAAAAAAGAAATAATATTCTATGTGATGATAAAAAAAACCATTTACATCGGAAATCCGGCGCGTTTGAGTTTGAGCAATTCTCAGCTAGTGGTTGAGAAAACTTTGGACGATGGAAAAAGTACAACCAAGAGCAGCATTGCAGTTGAGGATATTGGAATGTTGATTCTCGATCATTATCAAACTTCGCTTTCGCATGGAATTATGGAAGCACTCATCGAAAACAATGCTGCGGTTCTTGTATGCAATTCGAAACATATTCCGCATGGCTTGGTGCTGCCAATGGATGCCAACAGCACATACAGCGACAAAATTAAAGTGCAAATTGCTGCCAGCGAGCCGCTGAAAAAGCAGTTGTGGAAACACACCATCGAATCGAAAATTGGCAACCAGCTTGCATTGCTCAAAAAACTGGGAAAAGAAGCCCCACGGCTCGAATATTTGATGAACAATGTGAAAAGTGGCGACACGGGCAATGCCGAAGGACAGGCAGCGGCTGTGTATTGGGCTATGCTTTTCGAAGAAACCGAATATTTCACCCGTGGCCGCTTCGATATGCCTCCCAACAATATGCTCAACTATGGCTATGCTATTTTGCGTGGAGTGATTGCGCGCAATTTGGTTGGTAGCGGCATGTTGCCAGTTCTTGGAATTCATCATCGCAACAAATACAATTCGTTTTGTTTGGCCGACGATATTATGGAGCCTTACCGCCCTTTTGTTGACCAATTGATTGTGGAGTTGATGCAGGAGCCAGGATTTGATTGTCCCGAAGAACTCACCAAAGAGCTAAAAACCAAATTGTTGCAAATTCCGGTAATTGATGTTGAAATTGGCGGCATGAGTAGTCCGCTTATGGTTGCTTCGCAGCGAACCACAGCCAGTTTGATGCGCTGCTTCGAGGGAGAGAGTCGGAAAATAATGTATCCCGAACTGAAATGATATGAGCACAAGTTACGAACGATTAAACGCCTACAGAATTATGTGGTTATTTGTTTATTTCGATTTGCCCACCGAAACCAAAGATCAGCGGCGAGCCTATACCCGATTTAGGAAAGAGCTGCTTCAAGATGGTTTTTCGATGATTCAGTACAGCATTTATGCAAGGCATTGTGCGAGTTCCGAAAATGCCGAAGTACACCGAAAACGAGCCAAAGCAGCTATTCCTCCCGAAGGAGAAGTAATATTGTTTGTAATCACCGACAAGCAATTTGGACAAATGGAGTTTTACAGGAGCTCGTTCGAGGCTGCAAAACCCAATACACCACAACAATTGGAGCTTTTTTAATGATGGCGTGCAGCAATACATAAGCTACCGCGCGATTGCATTGCAAAAACATACAAAAAGCGATTTAATCGCCCAGCAGATTCTGAACAGTCATCCTGCATCGTCATCCTGAACTTGTTTCAAGGATCTATGCAGGATGACAATGATAATAGTTTTTCCACCAAATACCAACCAGCGAGAATAAAAAAAACCGCCCCAGACTGGCTGGAACGGCTTAAATTTGCAACATTTTTTTCATTCTAATTTGAGGCTTAAACGATTGGATATCTGACAGATAACGCGGGGTACACTGTTGCAAATATCATCAAATCAAAGAACTAAAGCAAATCACAACCACACGAGCAAAAGGGTAACAGTATGCAAACTGTTGCAAATATCATCAAATCAAAGAACTAAAGCAAATCACAACTAGCTGTGGGCTCGGCCGATGGGCGGTAGTACTGTTGCAAATATCATCAAATCAAAGAACTAAAGCAAATCACAACATGCGGGAGCAAGTGCCTTGCCTATTGACAACTGTTGCAAATATCATCAAATCAAAGAACTAAAGCAAATCACAACCGAGG
>DYON01000033.1 GCA_020720525.1 Acetofilamentum sp. | reverse complement strand
CAATATCCAAATACTTCTCATGGTTTTTTCTTTAAATTAAGTATAATAACGATTCAAAAATACAATTATTCTGTGGATGCAAAAATGGGTTTTTAACTAATTGGCCATTTGTTCAAGCCCCAGTTTTTTTCGACGTTTGTTTACTTTTCTAACATTATCGGGAATCAGATTATCACGATTATAGATGTAATATACGGGCTTTTTGCCCAAATTAGTCATACAGCGGTCATACATAAAAGCGTATCCCTCTGCTCCATAACGCTTAATAATACTTTTTTTGTATTTCGATAACACTTTATACTGAAAAGTTGGATTGGCATCGGCATGCATAATAATCAAATTCACTGCACGAACGGCATTGATATCGCAGGGACAATCGACAATGAGTTTCTTCCCGTAAACATTCAGCAGAGAATCTAATAATGCAGTATTTTTTGCATCGTACTGCAATTGCTGCTGCATAACACTCTGAAAAAGAGCCACATTGGCCGAATCGGCAAAAAAATTGGGAGTTGCAAGAAGAACGTTTGTTTTGAGTCTAAACATCTGATCGAAAAGATATGCGTGTCGCAGTTGCTGGCATAATGCAGTGTCTTTACTGCCAACAGCCAAATTCAATATTGAATCGGCATAATTTCGAGCTTGCAGATAATTGGTTGAATTGTAAGGGTAAAAGTTGGGATGTTTGTAAAAAGGATACAATAAACTACCACCAGGCTTTCCGATTCCAAAATTGATGAAATACATAGCCGAATCGGCATCTTTTTCGATGTAAAAACCAATCAAACTGTCGTAATCGGCCAACACCACAGAGTCGGAAGCCATTACTCGCTTTTGAAGCGAAATTTCTTGTGAATGCGCTGTTAAACAAGCAATAGCAAAAACAATTAAAACAACATTTTTCATATTGGTAGAAAAATTTCAAGGGTTAATATTGACTTCTCAAAGCATTGATTATCATTCATTATATCCATCTTTTTTATAAAAGCCTGTTTTGGTATAGATAACATTAATGATCCTCCATTCTGTGTTTTTCCCGGTAACCACTTGCATTGTAAATGTAACATTTTCAGTTTGCCAAACATAGCGTATCCCTCCAGAGCGCATCACATCACTATTAAGAATTGATTTAGTGCATTCATTTCCGTATCTTTCCGTATAGTATGTTTTAAGCGTTTCAAACATTTTATCGGTTCTTTTTTCAAAGTTTCTACCGTTGTTTGCAGTAAAAAGATAAGCACTAACTTTTACAAGATTATTTGAAAAATCGAAAAACACTTGAATCACAAAAGGTCGAATTCCGGCAATGTTTTGAAAGCTAGTATCAGAACCAATAAATTTGTATCCGGTTGATGTTGGGAGACCCAAATTTAGTGGCTGCAAAGAATCCTCGAAATTGTCGAATTTCGAATCGATTTTAAAAATCCTGTATCCATTGTCTTCATCTAACTTTTGAAGGTTTTGCGAGAACACTTGTTGCTGAAAACAAAGCAACATCACTGCCGACGCAACAATTCCAAAAAATGTTCGTGTTTTCATTTTCAGCGTATTATCTTGTGAAAACTGTATAGCCAGTAACCATGGATCCCATTTTCTTCAGGTAATCATTCGCCAAATCGAGGTTTTTTTGTGAATCGTCATACGGAATTATTTCCCACACAATTTCAAAAAGATACTTATCGAAATGCTGCCACTGCCAAATTTGCTTTTGATGCGTAACATCTATGTCTTCCAAGTAGATTTGCTTGCGATTTTGGTTGATTTTCTGTTTGTAGGAATTGCTTAAATCAAAAACAAAAAGCGAATCTCCTATAAAAAAGATTGAATGAATGCCATAAACCTGTGTGGAATCGAAGAGATAATTGTCCACAATACTTGCATAGTCTCTTGAGTCGATGTGTCCACATAGGACTTCGTTTAAAAAAAAATCGTTGTATTTGATCCGGGTTTTTTTGTCGCAAAATCGATGAAGTAATACCATACGAAAAGCACTCTTTGCGTCACCATCGAGCCGCATGGTATTGAAACTTCCATACTTTTTGTAACATTTCAGAATAATCTTGAAATTTTCAACATCTACATTTTTTAGATTCTTTTTTGTTGATTTATCTGTTCCTGCCGAAGGTCCTCGATAATCTTGATCGGTCTCCGCCAATGGAGCCAAAATAGATGATAATTCCCGATAGTCTTTACTTTTAAGCAGAGTTGGAGTTTTCTTGATACTCGGCAATTCAGCCAACAAACGATTTTGAATTTCAACAGGAACATTGTTTTTTATTCGGTCAAAAAATGCCGAAGGCGTAACACTATCGGGTGTATATTTGAAAACAGTTGAATAATATTGATAGATAAAGTTAGGGTTCTCAGTATTTTTCAATAACGTATAAATATTGGGATAATAATCCTTGTGCATAAAATACATGAACGACATTCCGTTCAGATAAGATATAAATGCAGAATCATTTTTCCCTTCAATCAGGAAATGCTCTGCCTTGAAAATATTTTCGTAGTACATTTTCACAGTATCGCTCTTGCAACCGCAATCGATGGGTTTCATTTTTTGAGCCGAAAGGCTTATGGTGAAAACCAACACCACAAACAATATCCAAATACTTCGCATGATTTTTCTTTAAAATAAGTATAATAACGGGGTAAAAGTAAGGATATTTTATTGTTTGAAAATCCCAAAAGTTTTTATATTTGCACAAAATGCAGCCCTATGAAAAAAATTCTACTCTTGGTCGTTCTTTCAATTGGTTTTTCAACTTTTTTCATTTCGTGTCAAGACGACGACGATGACTTCGCCATTGAGACCTCATCGTGGGGAAAACTCACATTAACTTTGTCGGAAACTGGTGGTTCGACCGACGAATGGTATTTTGCAAGCACTGCAAGCTCGGGAATGGCCGCCCTTACTGGCGTCGATGATTTTCCTTTTACTTATTCCAAAACAGGAATCAGTACTTCAACCGTAACATTCTCGGTTGGAGGCACCGAAAAATACGAAATGACTTGGACCAGCGAAACAAAAGGAACCTTTCAAAAATCGATCAACAACGTTAGCGACAACACTGGTACGTTTGTGGTTCAACTCGATTGATTAACTGTCGAAATTTCGACATTTCTTCTCTAAAACACGGAAAATTTTCTTCACCTCAACCTCGGTGAGCGTAGAGTTTTGCGCTGAAAATACAATTCGCTTACTTTTACTCAATCGATACAATATGTGCATGTTCAAATCGTTCAATAACAAAACAATTGAATGAGATTTTCGTTTCACTTTCTTGTATTTTTATGGTCGTTGCTCTCAGTCACTATCGGATTTGCTCAACAAAACAAGCGAGAAGGCAACGAAATATTGTGGCGTGCAGAACGACCGCTCGCGTGGGCCGATTTTAAAGGTGCAAGCGGGAAAGTTCAGAACAACGAAGCTGCATTTGTAGGAACCCAAATTTCGTTTGCAACCACAATCACAAAAGACCAAGATTCTGTTCTGGTAACCGTGGAATCGTTCATGATAAAAAATCGATCGTGGAAATTAAAAACAGCTATTTCGGACTATTTGCTCAAACACGAACAATTGCATTTCGATATTTGCGAACTATTTGCCCGAAAACTCCGCAAACAAATAGGCGAAATGACTCCCAACATACGAACATTCAATTCTGAAATAACCAAGATGTTCAAAAAATGCGACAAAGATTTATCTGCCTATCAAAAACAATACGACAAAGAAACCAATCATTCTTTAATCGCCGAAAAACAAGAAGAGTGGAACCAAAAAATTGCAATTGAACTCATGGAATACGAGGCTTGGGGCAATACAGAAGTTTGGGTTGTGTTTTAGCTTACAATAAAACTATTCATAAACAATAAGAAACACATCTTCGTTGTCGCGTTTCACCAAATACTTTTCGCGGGCAAATTTCTCCAATCTTTCGTTGCTACCAACAATTTCGAGATAGGTACGCGTATCGCGATCAATTTCGTTGAGATAGAAATTTCGCTCTTTCTGCACAGCTTTCAACTCGCTTCGCAACATTTGTTGGTGAATGAGATTGTTTTGGTCGAAAAAGCCTACCCAAATCACAAACGCAGCTGTGACTATGAAGTATCGGTTTTTTAATATCGTCCAAACTTGTTTTCGCATAGTATTGTTGTACAAAAATAAGAAATTCTGCCAGAGTGATATTGCATTCCGGCAGATTTTATCAAACAACCTAAGTTGAAAAGCTTATCCTAAAATGGTAATCCAGTTGTGTGTGTCGAGTTCGTCGCCATATTGAATTCCCATAAGCTTCTGATACAAAGCGGTTGACCATTTTCCGGCTTTTCCATCTTTACAGAATTCGTATTTCTGACCTGTTTCCATGTCTTCGATAAGTCCAATAGGAGCAATAATAGCAGCGGTACCGCAAGCACCCACTTCTTCGAATGTAGAAAGTTCTTCAACTGGAACTGGACGAATATCGACTTTCATTCCCAAGTCTTCGGCCAAAACCTGAAGACTTTTGTTGGTGATTGAAGGCAAAATAGAAGAACTACTTGGGGTAATGTAGGTATTGTCTTTAATTCCAAAAAAGTTGGCTGCACCTATTTCGTCTATATAGCGTTTTTCTTTTGCGTCGAGGTACATAGGCGAACCAAAACCATGATCGTGGGCTTTCATAACGCCGCGCAAACTGGCAGCATAATTTCCGCCAACCTTGATGGTTCCTGTTCCGAGAGGTGCAGCACGGTCGCTGTCTTTCACAATTCCGATTTTCACAGGGTTAAATCCTTCTTTAAAATAAGGACCAACTGGAGTTGCGAAAACAATAAAAGTGTATTCGGCTGCAGGTTTTACACCAACTTCGGCGCCCGATCCAAAGAGCAAAGGTCTCAGATACAACGAAGCACCTGTGCCGTAGGGAGGTAAAAAATCGAGATTTTCGAGTACGGCAGCTTTTACACATTCGAAAAAAATATCGTTTGGCACTTCGGCCATGAAAATTCCACGTGCGCTTCGTTGAAGCCTTGCAGCGTTTTCGTCCCAACGAAACAAACGAATATCGCCATTTTTTCCACGATATGCTTTCATTCCTTCGAAGGCTTGCTGTCCGTAATGCATGCCGGTAGCCGCGATATGAACGTTGATGTATTCCGAATCCGATATTTCGGGTTTCGACCAAGCACCGTTTTTAAAAAAAGTTCTTACGTTTTTCGACGTTTTGCGATAGCCAAATGGCAATTTCGACCATTCTATGTTTTCCATAACATTTTATGTATTGATGCGAGGCTAAGGTAAACAAAATTATATAAATGGAACTACAATTTTTATGTAACTGTTTAAGAAAAATAGAAAACACCATTCTTCCTCCCAACGGCTGAACCAAACACGTTTTGAGCGGTAATATTAAGTGCGCAGAGGAATCAAATTGGGGCAATTATGTCATTTTTCTGAACACAGCTATTGCATCGGTAGCAGCTTTCACATCGTGAACACGCAAAATAGAAGCACCATTCATCAAAGCAATGGTGTTTGCGGCAATAGTACCACTCAGAGCTTCGTCCGAATTGCACCCAATGGCTTTGCTAATCATCGATTTGCGGCTAAGTCCAACAAGAATGGGGACTTCGTGCAACATAAACAAATCGAGATTTTTCAGCAAGGCAAAATTTTGCTCCAATGTTTTAGAAAAACCAAATCCTGGATCAACTATAATGTCGTAAATACCTGCAACACGCAATTCTCTGATTTTTTCGACAAAAAAAGTATTTATTTCAGCAACCACATCGGTGTATTGAGTTAATTGCTGCATATTTTCTGGAGTACCGCGCATGTGCATTGCTATGTAAGGAACATGGTGTTGCGCAACCACCTCCACAATTGCAGGGTCGAGCTCACCAGCCGAAATATCGTTGATAATATCGGCACCAAGATGCAGCATTTTATTGGCAACTTCCGCATTCCAAGTGTCGATTGAAAAAATTGTATCGGGGAAACTCTTTCGAAGTTCGGGAAAAACTGCTGCAAGGCGATTGAATTCCTCCTCTGCTCCCGGATAGAGCGAACCAGGCCTAGTGCTAGCTGCACCCAAATCGATAATTGTAGCTCCTTCGTCCAACATTGTGCTACAACGCTCCATTGCTGAGTGCACATCCAAAATTCGACTTTGCTTGTAAAAAGAATCGGGAGTAATATTGAGAATCCCCATTACACAAGGAAAATTCAATTCGAGCAGATTGCCGCGAATTTTAAGACTGTATTTTTTTCCGTTGGAATACATAAGTTTAATATCTTCGCAAAAGTAAAGTTTATCTCCCGATGAAGCAAGGAAAATTCATAGTACTCGAAGGCCTCGATGGCAGTGGAAAATCGACGCAAACTCAGTTGCTGCTCAATGCGTTGAAGCAAAAAGGCATCGACTCCGAATTCATACATTTCCCAAGAACCGACAACAGCAGCCCACTTTATGGACCTTTGCTGAAAAGTTTTTTGAAAGGCAACTTGGGAACATTGGACGAAGTTGACCCTTATTTTGTGGCAATGCTTTTTGCAGGCGACCGAAAAAACGAAGCGGCAAATATGCGAGCTAAGCTCGAAAAAGGTATTTGGATTGTTGCCGACCGATATGTGCTATCGAACATCGCCTTTCAGGGAGCCAAACTCAAAACACAGGAAGCGCGCGAAGCCCTTGCACATTGGATTATGCAAACAGAATTTGGTCTTTTCGAGCTTCCTCGCCCCGACATCACACTTTTTCTTCACATGCCATTTGCGTTCTGCGAAAACAATGTCAAAAACCAACGCAGTGGCGACGATCGCGATTACTTAGACGGAAAGTCCGACATTCACGAAGCCGATTTGAATTTCCAAAAAGATGTTTACCTGATGTATCAGTATATGTTGCAGCATCAAGAATTCGAATTGAGCGATTTTGTCATTGGAAAACATGGTGTGGTGCCAGCTCCCGGAAAAATACATCTACAATTAGTGGAGCAGCTCAACAAAATTGAGTTTTGATGCTACTATTTGCATAGCTCTTTCCGAATCCATTTGCAGAAAACGGGATCGCTGATGGTTACCTTTTTCATCTCAATGTCAATCAGTTCCTTGTTTTCTAAAGCCGATTTAAGACGCGAAACATTTGCAGATGTACCCAAATTGTATTTGTTCAAAATTGCTTTTTTGGTTAGTTGATCGTGGTTTCCTTCGGCAACAGCTCTAAGAAAATTGAGCTGATAAGCCGACAATTCCTCAATATAGCGATAAAACAACATCGAATTTTGCGTCATTAGTTCTTCTTCGGCTTTTCGGAACTCTTCGTCGCCAGCAATTTTGGTTGTATGTGCCCACACCAACCAGCTCAATTGCTGAACATAGTGCGAATGATTATCGACCGAATCGCATATCTGACCAGCAATTTTCGCACTTACACTCTTCCCTGTTTTTTTAAATCGACCAACAATAAATTTCACCCAGTTGCTTCTATCAATTTTTTGGAGAAACATCAAGTCGCCAAATTTGTAAAATGGCATACTTTGGCGCGAAAAGAGCTTCGTCATAACATGCTTTTTACTACCGTATAGACAATACGTAACCGACTTTTGCAACTGCCAGAAACTGCGAAGACGTTTTTGAAAATTCAACGAATCGCTGAAACCAGCTATCTGTTGAAATTCATCGATACAAACAACAACTCGAATTTTTTTCTTGATTGCAATTTTTTCGGGCAGAGAAAGCACTTCGTTCACCGCTTGTTTGTCGCTAAAATCGAGTGTAACCGAAAATTCTGTTTCGGGACTCATTCCTACATTGATACGGGGAACAAGAGACGACAAAAATTGCCGAGCATGATCCACCCATTCATTTATTTTGCTACTGGTTTGTCTGATTATTTCGGTGGCAAAAAGCTGATAAAATTCCTCCTCGTTGCGACACGAAAAAGTATCGAAGCGAACAATCTTAATGCTTTTATCGTGCATTTTTTCGGCGGTTTTAATCACCAGCGATGTTTTTCCCCATCGACGAGGCGATATCAGAATTGTATTGATTCCATTCCTGAAATTCATCATTAATCGCTCCGATTCTATTTCCCTATCGGTGAAAAGCTCACCATAAGTTGCCGATCCAAACGCAAAAGGATAATCCATAAATGTAATTTTTCGTAACAAAGATACAATTTATTTTACTAACAATATTGTATATAACTAAATTATTACTAACAAAGTTGTTACTAATAATGTTGTTAGTAACAAAGTTGTTCGTAATTTGAATATTTTGCAATTCAACAAGAATTTAATGGCAGCGTAAATAGGTTAAAAATCATATCTTTGTTACAGAAATACTTTAAATGAAAAACTGGTCTATCCGAACATTTCTCATGGTGCTAATTACACTAATACCCACAGCCATAAGTGCTCAGCTTTGGCCCTTGACTGATAGTACACGATTGATATCGCATACCTATTACACACTCAGCTACAACAGCCACAACAAAGAAGCCGACTGGGTTTTCTACTTCATCACTCCCGAGCGGATTCAAAACAAAGTAGCATCGCGCACCGATAATTTCAGACCCGATCCGCTGGTTAGCACAGGTTCGGCTACTTTGGCCGATTATCGCAATTCGGGTTTCGATCGGGGGCATCTCTGTCCGGCTGGCGATATGGGTTTCGATTCGATAGCTATGAGCGAAAGTTTCTACCTAAGCAATATATGCCCACAATATCCAGGATTTAACCGAGGTATATGGAAATCGCTCGAAGAACAAGTAAGGTTGTGGGTTCTCGAATTCGATACGCTTTTTGTGATTACTGGTCCCGTTTTCTACAGCAGCGACTACTTATATATTGGCGAAAACGACGTAGGTATCCCCGACGCATGTTTCAAAGTGTTGCTTGGCAAAAAAGACAGCATATACAGCTCAATTGGTTTCATTATTCCCAATGTGAACGGCTTGAAAAATTTCTGGCAATTCAGCATAACAGTAGATGAAGCCGAAGAAAAAACTGGCTTCGATTTTTTTGGGTCGCTTGATGATGATGTTGAAATGGTTATTGAAGCAAAAAAAGACTCATTCGAGTAATACACAATATGATGGATTCATCACGATGCTTCCATGTCAGTCGGTTGCCGGACGCTAAAATGTCGGAGCTTCGACAATCTTTTAGCATCCGCAGCTAAGTGGATGATCTGAAAGCATTGGCGGTTTGGGAAAGCAAACAGTCGGAACAGCTGCCACAGCTACGACATAGCCAAACATGAAAAACCACTCGGTTAGCGGCTTTTTTTGATATTGGGATTATTAAAAAGGAATTATCTTAAACGCTGCACACCAGCCTGTTGTCATCCTGAACTGGTTTCTGGATCTATCAGGCTGGTAATAAAAAATCTTGTACAAACCTCCAAAACCCGCTTTTCAGATCCCGATCGGCTTCAGGATGACGAAAAGCGGGTTGTGCTGCACGATATTTCAGATGTAAAGCGGAAGGTAAAGCCTTTTGTAACATATTGTAGATGATTCAACTGCTGTACATCGAATTTTTTTTCTACCTTTAAACCATCAAATTTAGCTACATGAAGATTCTGAAAATCGGCGGAATGCTAATCCTGCTGCTTGTTTTCGCTTTCGGTCCCCAAAAAACCGATGCTCAGTGCATTCCATCGAAATATGGAATAACACCTATCTGGCCTATATTGTGGGATTTGCAAGAGCAAGCCGATTGGTTTGAGACCATGAGCAACCACGGCATGGGATATTTGCATACAACCAACAATTGGCGCCTGTTGCAAGAAATGGCTGACAGCAACAGACTGTCTGCATTCCGCGACCAAATTGCATCTGCAAAAACTCAATATGGATTCGATAAATATTTGTTCCAGTTTCAAAATCCGGCAGCAGTAACCAACTTTATGCCCCCACTCTATTGCGGCAATCCATTAACCAATGCCAACACAATGGCCGCAATGTATAATTTCATCACCCTTTTTATCGACACGATGAATCCCGTGCTCGATTATTTTGTTTTTGGTGGCGATGTCGAATTGTACTTCAAAACAAGGCCAGCCGAACTCGATTCGTTTGTTGTATTGGCTCATCAAGTATCGGATTATATCGACAGCAATTATCCAGCAATCAAATTTGGCGTTGCAGTCAATTTCAGAAGCGGAATCAAATACGATCAAAGCATTTGGAACCGAGTGAAACCCTTTAGCGATATGCTGGTGCTCACCTATTGGCCAGTTCCAAGCAATTTTATGGTTGAACCCACCGCAATCGATTCGGTCGAATTCGATATTGCCGACATGGTAGCCGCAGCCGAAAGTAAGCCAATTGTAATTTTGGGAAGCGGACTTCCAACCGCTAGTGCACTCGGTGGCAGCGAAGCATTGCAAGCCGACTTTGTTAGGGAAACCTTTGTTCAAACCATGAATATTCCGCAAATTGAAGCTGTGGGTTTCGATTATCTGGCCGATTTCGACACCACACAAATATACTGGTATCAAAATTTCTACATCACCTACGATCCCAATTTCTACCATTATATTTCGTCGCTCGGATTGATGGATTCGCTCGGAAATCCGAAAGCAGCCTATCCGGTCTATTTGGCAATGCTCGACACCGTTTGCCTTCACAGCTCCATAGCCGAACAAAATATCGAAACAAAATTTAGTGTTTTTCCCAATCCATTTTGCAACCATACATACATTGAATCGGCAAGTCAATCTGCTAGCGCCCAATTTTGCATACGCAACCTAAACGGAACCATTGTAGCCGAAGGAACCATTTCGGGCAGAAATTCGAGTTCCATCAATTTGGAAACTTTTGCAGATGGAATTTATGTACTCGAAATTTCAGCAAACGACCAAAGCAACATCGAACGAAAACTAATAATTAAAAGCTGTACAAATTGAAAGCAATGATTTTTGCCGCAGGTTGCGGAACACGCCTAAAACCAATCACCGACACAACTCCCAAAGCTTTGGTAAGTGTCGATGAAAAAAGCTTGCTGGAGTTGGTTCTCCGCAAAATGGCTTGGTCGGGCATTCGCGACATTGTGGTGAATGTGCATCATCATTCGCAGCAAGTCATTCGTTTTTTGCTGCAAAATCGCTTTCCTGGACTCAATATTTCCATTTCGGACGAAACAGGGAAGCTGCTCGACACTGGTGGAGGCCTTAAAAAAGCAGCATCGTTGCTGGCTGGCGACGAACCCATTTTGCTCCACAATGTTGATGTGCTGAGCAACATCAGTTTCAGTGAACTCGAAACCGCTTTCCGCCAATCGGGAGCTATGGCCATGCTTGCGGTAAAAGATCGACCTTCGACCCGACAACTGGTTTTCGACGAAGAATTGGTTTTGAAAGGATGGATCAACCATCAATCGGGCGAATCGGTGAGTGTTGGCATTCAACCCGAGCATCGGCAGCTGCTTTCGTTTTCGGGAATCAGCATTGTTGGACCCGATTTTCCAAAAGCATTGCCCATGAAAGGCGTATTTGGACTTATTCCTGCAATGCTCAAACTTGCCGAAAACAATACCATCAAAGCATTCAACAAACAACACCAATGGCTCGATGTTGGAAAGCCCGAAGCCTTAGAAGCCGCTCCTGCACTCACAGCCAAATACTATAAAAAATTCGTCGAATGAGTTTTATCGATCAATTAGCGAAAAAAATACTAAGCGAGCATTTCGGACCGATGCAGAATACCACCATTGTGCTTCCGGGCCGACGCAGCGGTTTGTTTCTGAAAAATTCGCTGGCTAAAATGGCAGGAAAAGCCATTTTACTACCTCAAATTGTGAGCATCGAAGACTATATTTTCGAGGCTTCGCAACTCCGCAAAATGGAAGAAACATCGTTGCTCACCAAATTGTTTTCGGTTTACAAACAAAAAGCCGGAGCCGATGCATTTCCGCTCGACGAATTTCTGAATACAGGCAAAACCCTTTTGGCCGATTTCAACGATGTTGACGACTATATTCTCAATCCCGAAGATGTGTTCACCTATTTATTTAGGATTAAAGAAATTGAAGGCTGGATACCTGGCGAAGCCAATACAGGATTGCAAAAACAATTCATGGCATTCTACACGCTGCTCAATCCCATTTACAACGATTTCAGAAAAATTCTATTGGATAATGGCATGGGCTATCAGGGTTTAGCATCCAGAATGCTTGCCGAAGCCGATTTGTCGGAATTTCCGTTTCAGCATGTTGTTTTTGCAGGGCTCAATGCCATCACGCCTTCGTTGGCGCAGCATATCGACAAATTGTTGCTCATAGGCAAAGCCAGTCTGATTTGGGACAACGACAACTACTATCTTGGCAAAACTGGCCACGAAGCAGGGCATTTCATGCGAATGAATAAAAATAGGTGGCCTCTGTCGTTCGACGAACCAACCAAAATGCTCGAAACCGACGCAAAAAAAATCAATTTCATCGGGGCGCCATTGGGCTATTCGCAAGTTCAGACCGGATTGAGCATTTTAAGCGAAAAATACAGCGATGCTTTTGCCGAAACCGTTTTGGTTCTAGCCGACGAAAGCTTACTCATGCCCTTGCTTAGCAGTTTGCCAAAAGAATGGGCCGATATGGTGAATATTTCGAGCGGATATCCGCTTAAAAACACCTTGGTTGGGCAGCTCCTCATTTCGTATCTCGAGCTCATCACACGCTCGGTGCCCGACACCGGCAACAGCAAATCTTTTCACCGCGACAATCTCACCCGTTTCATCTTCAATCCGCTGCTGGCTTTGATTGTTGACGACGAAAACAAAGAAAATTTTCGCACCAACTGTGCCGAAATTGCAAATGGAAGCACCCGTTTTTTTCGTCGCGAAACAAACGATGGTCTCATTGGGCGCCTCAACAGCAATCTCTTTCAGTTGCTAAGCGAACCCAGCAATTGGGCAGAATGCCTCAATCAGCTCAAAACCATTTCGGAGCGCATATTCGACATGAGCTACAAAGTTGACCTCGAACACGAAGCCGCGTGGATGTGCACAACCATGCTCACTGGGCTCAGCAACAATTTGGCAAATTACACCGACAGTAGCGAATTGAGCATAGATGCGGCTTTGTTTTTCGTGAAAAAACAACTGCACATCCTTAAAATTCCACTCAAAGGCGAGCCACTCAAAGGAATTCAGATATTAGGAATGCTCGAAACCCGTGCACTCGACTTCAAAAATGTGATTGTGCTGGGTGTAAACGAAGGTTTTTTGCCCGCTTCGGGACATATTGATTCGTTTCTTCCGTACGATGTTCGTCGCGAATTGGGTCTTCCTCTCCCTTTCGAACGCGATGCAGTGTATGCGTACCACTTTTACAGGCTCATGCAGCGCGCCAACGAAATCACTCTCATCTACAACACCGAAAGCGACCCAATTTATGGCAAAGAACCCAGCCGCTATTTGGCTCAGATCGAGCACGAACTTTGTCGCAACAACCAAACTATTCAACTCGAAAAACAGGTTTTAGGAATCAGTTATCACCAATCGACCATATCGCAGTTTGTGTTTCCCGACCGAAACATCATCGACAATGCATTAACTCGAATTGCAGAAAAAGGACTTTCGTTTACTGGTTTTTTCACATTTGTTGAATGTCCGCGTAAATTTCTTGTCGAACGAATACTAGGAATAAAAGAAACCAACGAAGTTGCAGCCGAAATGGGCAACGACGTTATGGGAAATATTTTTCACAAAGCCATCGAAACCATTTCGCGACCATATATTGGGAAAAAACTCAGCGAAAGCGATGTGGAAAACATGCTAGCCGATGTACCCGAACAACTACAAAAGTCGATTGCCTACAACCAAGTGGTTCGAGTAGATCGTGGCTACAATTATTTGGTAGCCGACTTGCTCAACGATTCGCTTATTCGATGGTTGAAAGGATTAAAATCGGTGTTGCACAGCAATCACACCATCGTTGATGTAGAAGCCGATCTTTCGAGCGAAATTGTTTTGCACAACAATCGTAAAGTGAAACTCATTGGTTTTGCCGATCGCGTTGAACAAACCAACGATGGGCTGAGAATCATGGATTTTAAAACCACGCATAAAGCTCCCAACCTCAAAATAAGCGCAAAAAAAACAATCGCCGATTACTTTGTTTCCGACCGCCGCTATTTGATTCAAGTGCTTTTTTATGCTTCGTTGTATGCAAAAAAACACAGAGTGAGCAATATTACTGGCGGAGTTTATGCCGTTTTGAGCAACCACAATCATTTACCACTTCTCATCACAGGTGAAAAAGGCGAAATTTTACCATTGAGCAACAATTTGCTCGAACAATTCAATGCCGAAGTGGAAAATATTCTTGAAGATTTGTTTGATGAAACTCAAAATTTTGAGCCAACACCTGGTAAAGCCTGCAATTATTGTCCTTACAACGACGTTTTATGTTTCAAACAAGCTTTTAAAATTGGCAACGAAGATGGCGAAGAATAAAACAATATTATTGATATTGATTGTATGGTTGGCATTTGGAAGCCACGCATTAGCGCAGCAACCACATGGTATTTTTTGGTCTCCCGAGCTGAGGCTAAATCCGGCTTTCACAGGAATGATGAATGCCAAATGGAGAATACAGAAAAACAATCGCTGGCAAACATTCGAAGATGGCAATCAATTGAATTGGAGCACCTTTTCGGCCGATATTCGAAAAGAAATAACCAAAGAAGTGGGCGGCTATGGACTTAAAATACAGGAATCGAGCGGCAATACGTTTGGCTTTGGAATTATGGACGACCGACGAAAGAGCGACAGTTTGGGAGCTGAATACATTGCCGATTATTTTTCGATATCGTACCACAAAGTGTTGAAAAAAAGTGGCAATTCAATCGGCATAGGCATACAACCTGGCTATATGCGCGACGAAACCGAGAAAAAATTCGATCTTAATGCTGGTTTTTTATGGGGAAAAGGGATTATAAACTGTTGGCAAGAAGACCAGTATTTCAGAAATCAGATTGGTTTTGCAGCATACAATATTTTGAGCAATTGGGCCGATTCGGCTATTTATCACGGTCGCGAAGTGCAAGCCCATGCAGGTTTTCTCATCGACAAAGTTGAACAGTTTCACATTGTTGCCAACGGACTTTACCGCTACAATGGCACAAACGACTTTGCCTTTGGCGCCGATGTGTTGTTTTTTCCAATTGTACACTATGCCTATTGGGATCGCGCCCGGCTGGGTCTGCATTACAGAAGCAGCAACCACCTCACTTTTTCGGCTGGATTGCGTTTTTACGGGCGTGGAAAAAAGACTTTAACCATCGATGGAACCATTAGCTACGACATGCCCATGAAATTCATGGATTTTGAAAGCAAATACAAATCGGCATGGGAGATTGGAATTGTGATTATTCCGTTCGAAAAATGCTGGAGTTTGAATAAATGCGGGAATTAGTGGAAATTTGCCAAAAAATGGCATTTATATAAAACTCTCAAGCAGCGACAACCAACAACACAGGTTTTGCAACGTAAAATTGAAAACAAACCACAAAAGTCATTTATTAGATAGGATTTTCATGAAATAATAAAAAGCGTTGTCATGCTGAGTTTTGCACTAATGAGC
>DYON01000345.1 GCA_020720525.1 Acetofilamentum sp. | reverse complement strand
TACATTATGCCCAAAGAATAATGGACGACATTATTGATTTGGAACTCGAAAAAATTGATGCAATTCTCGAAAAAGTAAATGCCGACCCGGAAGACGAACACATAAAATTTACAGAGAAAAACCTCTGGGAAAATATTAAACGCAAAGCAAACGAAGGCCGCAGAACCGGAATAGGAATTACTGCCGAAGGTGATATGCTTGCAGGTCTTGGTTTGCGCTATGGAAGCGACGAAGGAATCGATTTTAGTGTAAATATCCATAAAATTTTGGCTGTCGAAGCTTACAAAGGTTCGGTGAATTTGGCCGCTGAACGTGGTGCATTCGAAGTTTACGATTACGAAAGAGAGAAAAACAATCCTTTTATCAATCGCTTATTCGAAGCCGATTCGAGTCTTCAAGAAAATATGAAGAAATATGGACGTCGCAATATTGCATTGCTTACCATTGCTCCAACTGGAAGTGTAAGTATTCTTACTCAAACTACTTCTGGTATAGAACCCGTTTTTCTTCCAACCTACAAACGTCGCAAAAAGGTAAATCCGAACGATCAGAATACGACAGTAACATTCGTTGATGAAATTGGCGATAGTTGGGAAGAATTTACTGTTTTTCATCCTCGTTTTGTTACTTGGTTGACCAATAATGGATACGATGCCAACGAAGTTCGCTACAAATACACGCAAGAACAACTCAACGAATTGGTCGAAAAATCGCCATATCACAAAGCTACCAGCAACGATGTAGATTGGGTGAGCAAAGTGAAAATGCAGGGCGCAATTCAAAAATGGGTCGATCACAGTATCAGCGTTACCGTAAATGTTCCCGAGCAAGTTGATGAAAGCATGATTGATATGGTATATCGTACTGCTTGGGAAAGTGGTTGCAAAGGAGTTACAGTTTATCGCGACGGTTCGCGCTCGGGTGTACTTGTTTCAGGCAATAAAGTAGAAGAAAAACCCGAAGACGATTTCACCGAAACAAGCGCGCCCGTTCGTCCACAACGCTTAGATGCTACTGTTCTCCGTTTCAACAATGGAAGCGAAAAATGGATTGCAGTTGTTGGAATTCTCAACAATCGCCCCTACGAAGTATTTACAGGTAAAGCCGACAATTTTGTACTGCCCGAATTTGTGAAAAATGGCTGGGTAATCCGCGAAAAAAATAAAAACGAAAGAGCTCGCTACGATTTTGAGTTTCTCGATAAAGATGGCTACGAAGTTACCATCCGTGGGCTATCGCGTACATTTAGTCCCGAATATTGGAACTATGCCAAGCTTATTTCTGGAGTTTTGCGGCATGGAATGCCAATTCCTTATGTGGTTGAATTGATCGAAAATCTTCAGTTCGACAACGATAATATCAATACTTGGCGTTCTGGTGTGGTTCGTGCATTGAAACAATTTATTCCCGATGGAACCAAAGCTCAGTCCAAATGCCCCAAATGCGATACAGATAATTTACGATACGTGGAAGGTTGCGTTACTTGTACCAATTGTGGTTACTCGAAATGCGGCTGATTTCAATAAACCAACCAATAAACCTAACCGGCGTTGCTGAAAAGCGATTCCGGTTTTTTTGTTAACCATTGTCCGATAAATACTTGTTGATAATCTGTCTTTTCTGCATCTGTCGGGGACTTCGTGATAATAACAACTGAATTCTATATAATCATGAAATTGTAAACCAGCGAACCTCCAAGAAAGCCAGTATAACCAACTGCAACAGCACCAATGGCATAAAGAAGATAAATAAACCATTTTAGAAAGCCTTTTTCTTTGCCGGCAAAGTTTGCATATAGGCGAATTATCGAAGCAGCAATCATTACATACATGGTTACTTTTGAATAAAGTTCGTGTTCCTCTTTCAACTCATGTGCCGTACCGGTGAGCTCTTCGGTGAAATATTCTCCTGTGAAATAACCTGTAATAGCACCTAAAGTTCCCAAAATCATTAAATAAAAGCCGATTTTCGACAAACAGCGATTTTTATTGTTGAAAAATACACTTATGGTGTCGGCAAAAAACCCAAGCAGAATAAGTGCAACAGGAAAATGCACAATCATTGGGTGAAAATGACTTGTATCGAACATATTTTTTTACAAATCTACAATAAAAATTTACCAGGTAATTTCATATTTTAATTTGTTGGACAAAAAGGTTGGTTAAACAAAAGAGAAGGATTTGTGGTTTTAATTAATGGAGATTTTTTGAATGAGGATGGGGGGTGTTGGGAAAGATTTGTGGATGATTGTCAGATTATCTTTATAATTACTCGTAAATTATTTTTTTTAAATTGAAATTCCAAATAGATTTATTATCTTTGCATCATGATTCCCTTCAGCTCTCTCTCCTCGTCTCAGCGCAAAGCCCACCTCGACCGTCTCCAGGCCGAGCACCAAGCCTTGCGCAAAAAGGAAAAAGCATTAGCCTTTTCCAACCGACCCGCATGCCCATATTGCAACCAAACCCACGTACATTCGGTCGGCTTTCGCGACGGAATAAACCATTACCGCTGCACGAGCTGCAAAAAATCGTACTCCGCCCGCACTGGAACAAGCTTCTATTGGATTCATCTTAGGCAGAAGTTCGATTTGTATATGCAAGATATGCTCAC
>DYON01000032.1:13335-15650 GCA_020720525.1 Acetofilamentum sp. | reverse complement strand
GGGGTTTGTCATTTGTATTTAGGTTGCAAAGGCGCGCCTTTGTTGGTGGTCTCTGGGTGACAAGTTTTTTATATTTCCTTACACTATCAACCGACAAAATTGACTATTTTTTCAATTTTGTCGGTTGATAGTGATTTTTTTTGTAAATATAAAAAAAGCACAGAAATGGCTCTGTGCCTCGAAGAAAAATATTGTTAAAGCTATTAGGCTGTTTTGAAAACACCTATTTTGGTAATGGAGAGCTGATATATGCCAAAGAAAACAAGTGTGAAGAGCATGGTTCCAGCAACTTCGTAGCGGAAGAAAGGAATAGCCATTGCAAAGCACTCGCCAAGACCAGTAAGCGACAGCGGATACCAAAGACCTTCGGACCAAACGCCTATATTGGTAAGTGCGAAAAACAAGACAGATGAAAACAACGAAGCTCCAACTACATTTTGAACTTTCATATTGTTGCGAAGCCAAAATCCGATACCAGCAATTAAGGCAAACGAAGCATACACAAACACCATCAGAAATGGGCTGTAGAAGCCAAGAATAGCATCGCTAACAAACAAAATTGCCAATGGCACAAACATAGCCCACGCCTTGCGACCAATAAAGGTTCCACCAAACAATGCAATAGCTGCAACTGGCGAAAAATTAGGTATTTCGATAAAAACCCTCAAAAATGCGAATAATGCCATAATACTGACCAACAGAACAATACGCGAAACAGTAGCTTTGTCTTTCATACAATTGAGATTTGATACAAAAGTAAAACATTTTTTATGTTGGGGCGAAAAAAAATGAATGAACTTTCCGAGAAAGCAATTATATGTAAGAAAGAACAAACCTTTCTCTCATTCACCCATTTAGTGCTCCCTAAATAAAACTCCGCTTAATTTTAATGGTTGCATTTTTTGCTTCGCATGCATCGAGAAAGCGATTGTACATATCGTTGAGCTGGCGTGGAACAAATTTCACCACTTTTTTGTCGCCATGTGCTGTTTTGTAATAAAACTTAACGCTCTCAAGAGCCGATGCCACTTTCAAAATGGGTTTGCTCCCTGCATAAATACTTTCGAGGGGAACAACTTCTTCAACTCCTTTATGGGTCACGTACATGAAATTTTCGTCGGCATACACTTTACGAAAAAGAGACAATGATTTATAAGCAAGAAAACCAAAGAACAAAGAAACAACTGAAATCACCAGCACTGCCCACAGCGACGCTGAAATAGCAACATAAGCCATCAACACAGCGATAATTGCCCATAAAAAGAGATACATTATCACTGGCACACGCTGACCCACTGCCGAAATCCGGGTTTTCTTTTCAAGAATAACCTGACGTAATTCTGCTAGATTTGACATATCGATTGTTTTAGGTGAATAATAAAAAGCTAAAAACAATTATCAACCAACTGCACCTGCCAAACGGAATAAAATTCCAGTACTGGTTGTAATACGAACAACGTTCAGGTTGATTTTTATCTTTTTACCATCGTAGGTTTCGATGCGATAATTTACGGTTGCATAAGCTGGGCTGTTGGTTTTGCTGTCGAAATCGCCCATTTTCATAAAAACACATTTTTTAATGTCGTTCAGTGCAGCGCAAACAAAGGTAGAATTGTCGGCAGTGCTGTAGCCACAAAAAAGCTCGCTGATAAATTTAGACGTATCGTTTTTGTGGGTGCCAATAAGCTGAATTTGCTTGTAAGAACCGTCTATCAAAGCCAAAATGCCCTTGATATCGTGCGATTCGACCCTATCGGCAAATTTTTTCACCAATTTGGTTGGTTTTTTACCACTGGTAGCAGCATTCAGATGTGTCGAAAATGCCCCCATTGTTAAACTAAGTACAAGCAGAAGTGCGATTTTTTTCATGGTTGGAATATTTTTTTCAAAGGTAAAAAAATATTTCATGAAGTATCTCAAATTTTAAAAATGCTAAATTGAGGCAACTTAAAAGCCATAGACAACAGCCTGTTGACATTCTGATTCCGATTATTATCGGGAGAGTTCAGAATCTAATAGGCTAGCAATCAAAAACTTCGTACAAACCTTCAAAACCCGCTTTCCAGATCCTGATCGACATCGGGATGACGAAAAGCGGGTTGTGCCACAAAGTTAACCTAATGCTTTCAGATCGCCCTCTGGTAGATGCTAAAAGATTGGGTTGGAAGATTAGAATCGCAGTTGGATTGAGCTCCAAACTGTAATTGATATAAAAACACACAAAACTTCGCTTGTGGAGGCTGTCTCAAGATAGAATATGTTACGACGATTCCATGATCCGACTATTTTCAATCATTTCAGCTTCCGAAAACCTC
>DYON01000032.1:0-13235 GCA_020720525.1 Acetofilamentum sp. | reverse complement strand
GGAACGATGAAATGTCGTAACGCGAACTTTAATTTGAGACAACCTCGGTTTGTCGAGTCGGCATAAATGCCAAGCTGGCTTGAAACATTTATATTGGCACGACAAAATGAGCTTTTGTGTTCATCGGTAATCCTCTGCGGTCCTCTGCGCAAAACTCTGCGAGCCCTGCGGTTGATTGAAAAACAAATCGCCTAAACACAAGCCAAAGCACATTCATTTTTTTAATATCTTTGCATTATGAAACCTGAACTACAGGATATCCGGTCGCAATTTCCCATTCTCAACCGAGAAGTAAACGGAAAAAAGCTAATCTATTTCGACAACGGCGCAACAACCCAAAAACCAATTGGTGTTATTGATGCCGAGTCTCAGTATTACAAAGAACTCAACAGCAATGTACATCGAGGGGTTCATTTTCTATCGACCCAATCGACCATTGCGTTCGAAAATGCTCGAAAATCGGTTCAGCAATTCATCAATGCCCGATCCGAAAACGAAATTATTTTCACCAAAGGCACAACAGAATCAATCAATCTGGTTGCGCAGTCGTTCACATCGCTGCTTCAGAAAGGCGACAACATTATTGTGTCGCGCATGGAGCACCACAGCAACATTGTACCTTGGCAATTGGCCTGCAAGGGTCGCGGTCTCGAGCTCAGAGTAGCCGAAATAACTTCGGATGGCCTGCTCGATTTGCAACAACTCGCTTCCATCATCGATGATAGAACCAAACTTATCGGCATAGCCCACATCAGCAATGTGTTGGGAACCATCAATCCGATAAAAGAAATTGTAGCAATGGCTCACAGCAACAACATTCCGGTGTTGGTTGACGGAGCACAGTCGGTTGCTCATCTCAAAATAGACGTCGAAGATCTCGATTGCGACTTTTTTGCTTTCTCGGCTCACAAAATGTACGGTTCCATGGGCGTTGGCGTGCTTTATGGCAAAGAGAAGTGGCTCGAAAAAATGCCTCCCTACCAAGGAGGTGGCGAAATGATTAAAAACGTTTCGTTCGATGGCACCACATTCAACGAATTGCCTTTCAAATTCGAAGCAGGAACGCCCAATGTTGCTGGTACAATTGCTTTGTCCGAAGCCATACGTTTTATGCAGGCAATTGGAATCGAAAACATTGGAAAATGTGAACATGAGCTCACCAATTATGCCCTTGCAAAACTTACCGATATGGGGAACATCAATCTCTTTGGCCCTATTCAAAACCGCTCATCGGTCATTTCGTTTCTGCTCCAAAACATTCATCCCTACGATGCAGGCACACTGCTCGATAAGATGGGTATTGCACTGCGAACAGGCACCCATTGTGCCGAACCGCTCATGAAATTTTTTGGAATCAATGGCACCATGCGCATTTCGTTTGCGGCCTACAATTCTATTGAAGAAATAGACTATTTTCTCGAATCGTTACACAAAGTAAAACAGATATTTGAATGACAAACATCAAAGAAAGGTCCGACGAAATTGCAGCGAATTTTTCGGTATTCGACGATTGGCTCGACAAATACAACTACATTATTGAAATTGGAAAATCTCTTCCAGTGTTCGAAGACGCGAAAAAAAGTCCTTCGAATTTAATAAGTGGTTGCCAGAGCCAAGTATGGATTACAGCCGAATACCGCGACGGACAAATATTTTTTGCTGGCGATAGCGATGCTCTCATTACCAAAGGCATTGCCTCCATTCTCATCCAAGTACTTTCGGGTGCCAGCCCCAACGAAATAATCAACTGCGATATGAGCTTCATCGACCGAATAGGGTTGCGCGAACACTTGTCGCCTACACGCGCCAATGGACTCAACGGCATGATAAAGCAAATGAAGCTTTATGCAATAGCATTCAAATCGAAACACGAAACAATTATTTAATCATGGATACAGAAAATCCTGTCGTTCAACAAATTATTGCTCAGATTAAAACCGTTTTCGACCCCGAAATTCCGGTGAATTTATGGGATATGGGAATGATTTACGATATTACTGTCGATAGCGACATGAATGCGCGCATTCTGATGACAGTAACTGCGCCCAACTGCCCAGTTGCCGACACTTTGCCCCTCGAAGTGAAAAAGGCTGCCGAAAAAACCGCCCGAATAAAAAGCGTTTGGGTCGAACTCACCTTCGATCCACCTTGGAGTCCCGAAAACATGACCGACGAAGCCAAACTAGAATTGGGTTTATTGTAACTCTGTTTTATGGTTGCTGCCCGATTAAGATTGATTTTACCCGTATTTGTTCTGATAGCAGTAACCCTGTTTTTATTGAACAAGAATTTCCGTGTTCAACCCGACCATCGGAATACGGCTCATATTTTCATGCTCACAACACTTAATGTGTGGGATTCGGAAAATATGGCAACCTATCATTTTGCACCGGTTCAAACTTGGCCTCAGGCAAAAAAATTCAATCATTACTACAAGCGCCTCGAAGATAAAATCGGAAACAATTACTATGTTTCGCATCCACCGCTGGCATTTATCGCCAACTATTTCATTATAAAGACATTAGGTTTACCAATCAATCAGAGATCGCTGCAAATGATTATTGCATTTCTGCTCATTGCTGGAGCACTAATACTTGCTTGGATAGCTGGTCAACTTTCGTCAGAATCGAATCTCCGATTCAAAAATCATATTATGCTGGCGGCAATGGTCATGTATTTGCTCAATCCAGTAAATCTATTTGCTCATAGCTATCACAATTTCAGCGAAATTTGGGGTCAATTCTTTCTAATTCTTTCGCTTGCAGCGTGGCTTCTTTATTTGAAGAGCGACAGAGTAATTGCTTCGCGCATATTTTTATTTATCGCAACAGCACTTCTCGCTTCGACCGATTGGATGGGAATCACATTTTTAGCTGCAATAGTTCTCATTTATTGGAAAAGACTCAAAATTCCTCATATTCGTAGGGGAATTCTTGTTGCAGCGTCTGCAATTGTGGGAACAAATGCTCTTGTGGTTGTGCAGTATGTAAGCATTGCAGGTTTCGATGCTTTTGTGAGAGCCATTGGCATTCGATTTCTCGAGCGCAGTGGCTATTTTGGCAATCAATATACCGACATGGGCTACCACATTTTGAACCCCGACACATGGTTGTTGTTGCTTCAACAAATTCACAATCTGCTCGTTGGACCTGGGTATCTTGTGCTGACGATGTTTGCTGTTGCCATTTTTTTCATTCACAAAACCAAGCTTCCCAACGAATCGAAAGTGTTGGTTTTAGCTTTTTTCACCGCATTTTTATTTTTCTTTGCTGTTTTCAGTGCCGGATCTACACATTATATATATACGGCACGTTTCACTCCATTTCTTGCGCTTGCAATTGCGCATCTTTACGAAAAAATTGCTCATTCATGTAAGCGCAAAGCTTGGTTTATTGCTGTGTTTATTGCCACCATGCATCTTCTCGGCTTTTGGGCACTTAAAGAATTTAAAAACAAATCGTTTCAGCAAGAAAACAAGCAAATTCAGCTCGATATTGCGTCGAAAGTGATTTCGGAACAAAAACGCGACTCCATTTCGCTAAATAGCAACTGGGAAGAAAGAGATATTATTTATCTCAGCTGGCAATCGAAACGAAATTTGGTTTGGATTAAGGATTAATACAAAAAACTCCCAATTTCTTAGGAGCTTAGTGAGTCATCTATGGTGTTCCCCATTTTCGGGTTATATTGGCTTTATGAAACAAGCAGACCGATTAAAAAAAGCCCGGCAATAAAGGCAAAATATAGTACCCAGATCAGATTTTCTTTAATTGCATTCATGGCTGTATATTTTTTAGTTGATTGAGCTATTCATTTTTTGTGCCAAAATTTCTTATTGCATATTTAGTAACCAAAATTAGAGAAAATCCCATGGTCAATAGCCATTATTAATTACTGATAAACAAGCACTTGCATTGTGAACAACATTAATAAAGCAAGGTCTGAGTTTTTCACATTCTATTGTTGTGCATCGATTTAATTAGAGACGCTTAAAAAACCATCGAGGGAAGAATAAAAATAATTAATTGAGCAAAATCAAAAATAAATCACCATCTTTGCATATCGCAAATATAAAAACTAAACCTTAAAGCCATGTCGAAAGAAAAATCAATCCAGGAAAAATCGACCAAAAAAGCACCAGCCAAAAACCTAAAAGAAAAGCGTGCAGCCAAAGAAGCTAAGCGCAACGGCAAAAAGAACAGCGGCGACTTTTAGAAACTATTTATGCGTATTGGCCTTATTTCGGATATACACGAAGATGCTGCAAACCTCGAATTGGCATTAAGCAAACTCGAAAGTATATGCGACGAAGTTGTGTGCCTGGGTGATATTGTTGGCTATACCCCCGACTTTTATCCGTTTAAACCCAATGCCAACCGATGCGTTGAATTGGTTCGCAAGTCGTGCAAAATTGTTATTGCAGGCAACCACGATATTTTTGCAATTAAGCGCATTCCAGAACATTGCGGCAATTTTAGGTTTCCAAACAATTGGTATAGCCTTTCGGCTGCTAAGAAAAAAGAAATTGCAGGTGAAAAAATATGGCTATACAACAACGAAAATCCAGCCGATTTGAACGAAATCAACACTGCATTTCTGCACGAAGTTGCAGAATACCATAAGATTAGCGCCGAATCGGAGACCATTTTTTTTTCGCATTTCATGTTTCCCGATATCACAGGATCCGAAACGCTTAAACCTTGCACGCACAAAGCCATTCAGGCTCATATTTCGTATATTTCTGACCAGAATTGCCAAACAGCTTTTTGCGGACACACCCACACCGAAGGATTATGGCATGCAACAATTTCAAAAAAAAACCGATTCGATTTTCTTCGCTCCCCCATCAATCTTGTGCCTTTCGATAAAAAAGTTGTAGCCGAACAAACAGCATTTTTCTCCATTCCAGCAATTGCGTCTGGTATTCGAAAGTCGGGATTTGCTGTTTACGATACCACAACAAGAGAAGTTTTTTCGTGTTCTTTATCCTAAAATCGTCATTATGAAAAAAGAGAACCGATACGCATTTGCAATAAAAATTTTTCTTCCAGCCATTCTAACAGTGGTGCTGTTCATCATTTCCTTCTTTTGGATTGTAATTCCATCGTTCGAGAAAAACATGATGGATCGGAAGCGCGAGACCATTTACGAGCTCACCCAAACTGCATGCAGCATTCTCGATAAGTACAATCGCGAAGTAGTGGCTGGTACATTGGAATTGCCCGAAGCGCAACAGAAAGCAGCCGACGAAATAGGCGAATTGCGCTACGGAGCCGAAAACAAAGATTATTTCTGGATTACCGATATGCAGCCCAAGATGATAAGGCATCCATATCGATTCGATTTGAATGGACAAGATTTGAGCAACTTCGAAGACCCTCAAGGGAAAAAGCTTTTTGTCGAATTTGTTAAAACTGTTGAGCAAAACAACGAAGGATATGTTGATTATATGTGGCAATGGAAAGACGACTCCTCGCGAATTGTTCGAAAGCTTTCGTATGTAAGAGCTTTCGAGCCTTGGGGTTGGATAGTTGGAACTGGTATTTATATCGAAGATGTAAAAACCCAAATTGCTCGTCTCGAACAACGTTTATTTATTGTTTCGGTAATAATCACCGTATTGATTGTTGTGCTACTCACTTTTGTGATGCGTTTGAGTTTAAAAACCGACCGTAAGCGCAAACAAGCCGAAAAAGACTTACAAAATTCGCGCGATCGGTACAAAGCACTTGTTGAAGCATCGACCGAAGGAACAGTAATGCTGCTTGCCGACTATGTTTATGCCAACAAATCGTTTCTGAACATGACAGGAATGAATGAAAGCGATTTAGCATTCAACCGAATTTTCGATTTGCTGCGTTTCGACGCACTTTTTGCATGCGAGCGCTACAATTTCGACAACTGTATTTCAATTTTTTCAAATCCTCAAAAAGCCGAAACCAGTATTACACGCAGCAATGGCGATAAAATGAGCGTCATTCTGAATTGTTCGCTTGCAACCCTCATGGGAAAAGAAGCCATCATTGTAAATGCTCGATCGATTGAACAGTTGAGCGAACAAAACAGCCATAGCTCCGAAGGAATATTACCTATGCTAAAAATTGGAACTTTTGTGGCTACATTTTCGCGCCGATCGCGTTTTATCGACTTCAACAATTATCTTGTTCAGATTCTTGGAGCCGATTCGCGCGAAGAAATTCTCAACAGCAATATCGACAGCTTATTTGCCGACAACATAGAGCGACAACATTTCCTTAAAACATTGGTCAATAAGCACAGAATTAACGATTATTCAGTAAAAATTCTGCGTCCCGACCGCAGGGCTTTTTCTGCATCAATATCGGCAGCAATAAGCACCGACGAACTAAGTGGCGAAACCATCTGCACAGGAATAATCACCCCAACAGGTCATGTAAAAGACAAGCTCGAACTCACCGAAAAGATGCTCACCGAATCGCAAGCATCACAAATGCTTTTGCACCAGCCAGCCGAGATATTTGCTCAAGCGCCAAAGTGGTGCTATCAATCGGACAGCATGGCTTTAGCAGTAAAACAAATGAGCTCCGACAACATCGAAATGCTTGTTGTAAAAAGTCCCGATGGAGAAATGATTGGTATGGTATATTTGAGCGACATCATGAAACAGATTGTTGAAGGAGCCGATTTGAATAGCACGCCAGTGCATCGTGTTTTGCGCGCTCCCCTTCATATTATTAAAAGCAATATTTCACTAATAGAGGCTTTGATTTTAGCGACTAAAAACAATCAAAAGTACTTCGTAGTACAACAAAGCAACAACGAATTGACCAAACTGCTCAATATTGCCGACATTCCATTGTTGGATTCCATTTACAGCGAAAATCTCATTAAAAGTATTGACACAGAGACCAATATAGCTGTAATTGCAGAAATTCACGCCAAATACAGAAATATTGTCGGATTGCTTATTCGCAGCGGTTTATCATCGTTCAGAGCCATTCAAATGTTATCGAATTTCTCAAATTCAGTTATTGCTCGCCTGAACGCAATGGCAATTGAACAATTGGGACCAGCACCATGCGATTATGTTTATATCACATTGGGAAGTGTAGGAAGAGGCGAACAAACCTTGGGCACCGACCAAGATAACGCCATTATTTTTTCGGACACCGAAAACAACGAAGCGAACAAAAAATATTTCATCGATTTGGGACTTCGTGTAAGCAACTGGTTGAATCGAATTGGCTACGAAAATTGCAAAGGCAATATGATGGCAAGTAACCCACGCTGGTGCACATCGTTAAGCAATTGGAAAGCATATTTTAAAGAATGGCTCAGCAATTCAGAACCGAAAAGTTTACTCGAAATTTCTGTATTTTTCGATTTCAATCCGGTGTGTGGCAACAGCGAAATTGCAGCTGAATTGCGCGATTATATTGGCAAAGAATCGAAAAACAAAGGAGCATTCTATTTCAATTTGGCACAAAGCATCATGCAATTCAAACCGCCTTTGAATTTGCTCGGCAACATTGTGTCGGATAGCACCAGCCACCAAGATAGTCTCGATATTAAAAATGCAATTGCTCCATTAGTAATGATGATTCGCCTCTATGCAATACAGTCGGGTCTTGCCGAAACCAATACCATCGACCGCTTGTGGAAACTCGAAGCAAACAACATTTTCAATAAAACATTTGCCCAAGAATTCAATTTCAACTACCTGCACCTTATGGAATTAAGGCTGCAACATCAACTCGATCAGATTGAAAGCGGCGAAAAACCCGACAATTACATCAATTCAAGAAAATTGAGCGAAACCGAGCGAATATTGCTAAAAAGAATTTTTGCACAATACAGTGCATATCAATCCAAAATCGGGTACGAATTTACTGGCAATAGAGGCTAACCAACCTCGCAAATTTTTTGCAAAATTCGACGATCGAGAATAGAAATATTTCGGCCATCGACATCTATAATTTTCTCTTTTCGCAATTCGGTGAGCAAACGAACTGCATTTTCTTCGGAAATTCCCGACAATTCGCCCAATTCGCGCCGCGTGAGCCCCATCGAAAATTCGTCGCAACCATTCAAATCGGCCAAATAGAGCAAACTCTCGGCTATTCTACCACGAATTTGCTTTTGGTTGAGCGAGATAAGTTTGGTCATAATATTTGCAACCGAATGCCCAAATGCTGCATTGAGCGAAACAAGCAATTGATGATCGGCCAAATACAATTCTTTCACCAACGATATATCAATCATGCAAATATTGCTCTCCTCCAATGCCATAATTGAATAGAAGTAGTGAGGCGATTCGAAAAACGAAAGCAATCCAATATAATCGCCTGGTCGCATAATGTTGAGGATGATATTTCTATTGTTCAATCCCTCAATATAAAGCTTTGCCGATCCACTTATCAGATAAATGGCATGCGTAACTGGGCTGCCTTGTTTGCAAATTTGTTCGTGTCGTTTATATGTAATGTTAATGGTATCAATATCGACCGAACTATCACTTAGTCTGTTCATCGATTCGAATATTTCGCATTTATAAAGGCAGCGATCGCACTTTAGCTTTTTGCAAAGTTTCATGGTATCGTATTGGTCTATACAAAGCAACAACTCTGCAAAGATATACTTTTTCTTGTTACATATAGTTGTTCTAAATCAATGTCAACATGCAATATTATTGAAGCTATTTCATAAGCAATACTGATTATTTTTGGGGTTCTAATAATTTAAAAAAAAAGGAGGCATTAATGCATCATGGACCAGCAGTAGAACTCGAAGAAGACAAAGCCATAGCCAAAAAGACGCGGCTTGGAGTGATATTATTTTTCGCTTATCTTATAGTATATGCGGGCTTTGTGGCAATTGGGATGATTTTCCCTCACGCAATGGGAATGGAAGTAATTGGAGGTCAAAATATTGCTGTAATTTACGGAATGGGCCTCATCGTACTGGCTGTTGTAATGGGGCTGATTTACAATGCATTATGTACAAAATACGAAAACCAAATGAATAAGGAGGAGCAAAAATGATATACGAAGTATC
Organism: Acetofilamentum sp.; assembly: GCA_020720525.1. Classification (GTDB taxonomy): domain Bacteria; phylum Bacteroidota; class Bacteroidia; order Bacteroidales; family DTU049; genus GWF2-43-63. The sequence goes on along the minus strand of DYON01000032.1, from coordinate 4,202 downwards.
TACAATTGCAATTGTAATTTTTATAATTTTTGTTGCTGCCGTATTGGGACTATCGTTCTATTTCGGACGCAAGGCCAAATCGGCTAGCGGCTATTATGCTGCAGGCGGCAATATTCATTGGGCTGTAAATGGAATTGCTTTTGCTGGCGACTATTTGTCGGCTGCATCTTTTCTGGGAATTTGCGGAATGATTGCCTTTTATGGCTACGATGGATTTCTCTATTCAATTGGATATCTTGCTGGTTGGGTCGTAGCTCTATTCCTTGTTGCCGAACCACTTAAAAGGCTTGGCAAATATACTTTTGCCGATGCTTTAGATGCCAAATTCAATTCACCAGGCATAAAACTTACTGCGGCTATCAGTACTTTAGTGGTCTCACTTTTCTATCTGATACCGCAAATGGTTGGCGCTGGGGCACTTGTAACACCTTTACTGGGATTTCCACATTGGGTAGGCGTTGTGCTGGTTGGTTCAATTGTTATATTAATTGTGGCAACAGCAGGTATGGCATCGACAACTTATGTACAGTTTATTAAAGGGGGTTTACTTATTATTTTCTCTTTTATAGTGGTTATATTTGTACTCAACAAAGGACTAACTGTTAAACCTGGAGCCGATTATCACGAATTCAAATCGATGCCCGCTGTTGTTGAAAATGGAAAAATCATTGGCTTTGCCGATTCCACCTACAAAATGGTTTCGCAGCACGACGAAAAAGACATGAGTTTTGTAAAACTCGAAAAAGAAGGCATTTTTAGCTGGTGGAAAGTAAGCACCATCGAAAATATAACTATTTTAGAAGAAGCACTTTCGGTTGTTAGCACCAAAGATGGAAAAAAATTGTACAATGGCGCACCAAAAGAAGACCGAAAATTCTTTCAAGTTGGTCATATTAAAAAGTTGATTTATAAAGGCAAAGAAGTTACCGAAACTGGCCCCGTGGGTCCTTTGGCATACATAAAAACGCTTGAAGAAAGTCAAATTGTACGTTTTCCAAGCAAAAGTTTTGTTGATGCCGACGACAAAGTAACTGTTTATTACCAAACAGTTACATCAGGAAAAAACATTATGAAGCCTGGTCTCTATTACAAATTGGATACAGAAGGCTCATTCTGGTCGCGCCTCGATTTTCTTTCGCTGATGCTTGCTCTATTCCTGGGAACTTCGGCCTTACCACATATTTTAATTAGATACTACACTGTTTCGAGCCAAAAAGCAGCACGTAAATCGACCATTGTTGCAATTGCAGCTATTGGCTTCTTCTACATGCTTACCCTTTACATGGGAACTGGAGCAATGGTTAATGGTGGCCTCGATGTTGAAAGCTCCAATATGTCGGCACCTTTACTCGCTAAAACGTTTGGAATTGTAATATTCTCCATTATTTCAGCAATTGCTTTTGCTACAATTCTTGGAACTGTGTCGGGGCTCATTGTTGCAGCATCGGGAGCTGTGGCTCACGACCTTATGGATAAATACATGAACAAACAAATGTCGGAAAAAGCTAAAGTGAAAGCTGGCCGTATTTCGGCAGTTGCTGTTGGTTTAATTGCAATCTTGCTGGGGATTATCTTCCAAAAACAAAATGTAAACTTCCTTGTTGGTCTTGCGTTTGCCATTGCTGCATCGGCCAATTTGCCTGCAATTATTATGCTTTTATTCTGGAAACGCACCACAGCAAAAGGTATTTCGTGGGCAATTGTTGTGGGTATGGTTGGAGCCTTAGGTCTAATACTTCTCTCTCCAACCATGTACGAAATATATGGACTACCAGCTGATACAGCACCCATCCCAATTCGCAACCCAGGTATTGTATCAATTCCGATGGGATTCCTTACTCTTGTGGTAGTTTCGTTATTTACCTACAAGAAGAAAAATATGAAGGCAGAAGTTGTTTCTAACGATTAATTAATTTCGCACAATAAAACTTCAATTAAAATGAAAAGAGTATTTGTTTTCGCCATCCTTGCTATGTCGATGTTTGTATCTATAGCGCAAGATGGCAGTGCTTTCGGAATTAAATTCTCCGGCTTTGTAAAAACCGACGTATTCTACGACACGCGTCAATCGAGTGCTGGCTTGGGAATTCGTGAAGGTCATTTCTATCTATATCCCGACAACGTGGTTTACGATGCCGATTCGAATGATGTGAATGCCATTCCTTCGTTTCACATGCTAAGCATTCAAACACGCCTAAAGGGCGACATCACTGGTCCTAACGCTTTTGGAGCCAAAACATCGGGTGTAATCGAAGCCGAATTCTTTGGCACAAGCAACACCGACATGAATGGTTTTCGACTTCGTCATGCATACACCAAACTCAATTGGACCAAAACCGAATTGCTGGTTGGCCAAACATGGCATGCAATGTTTCCTGCCGAAGCATTTGCTGGAACATTGAGTTTCAACACTGGAGTTCCTTTCTGCCCGTTTAGCCGCAATCCACAAATAAAAGTTACCCACGATTTTGGAAAAATTAAATCGTCGATTGTACTCTATTCGCAACGCGATTTCACCAGCTCGGGACCTATTGGTGCAAGCAACATCTATTTGCGCAACAGCAGCATTCCAGGAACCAGTCTGCGTTTTGTGATTCCAACCAACGATAAATTCACTGTTGGAGTAGGTGCCGACTACAAAATCTTACGTCCACGCTTGGTTTCGGATAGCGGATACATCGACGCTACAACCACAGGTAGCTACGGTGCATTTATGTGGCTCAAAGGAAAAACCAAACCCATCACTTTTAGCTTGATGGGAACCTACGCGCAAAATGCAACCGATCAAATGATGATTGGCGGATATGCAGTTTCGGGAATAAGCGACACAGCCAAAAACTTTGTTACTTACACCAACATCACTACTGCAGCTGTTTGGCTCGATATCACAACCAACGGACCCAAAATAAAATTTGGGCTTTTTGGTGGCTTCAGCAAAAACATGGGTGCCGATGCCAATATTGCTGGTGGCATTTATGGTCGTGGAGCAAACATCGACCAACTCATGCGAATTTCGCCAAGAGTATTATTTATCCACGAGGCTCTTACTTTTGGAGCCGAAATGGAAATGACAACTGCTGCCTACGGAACTACTCAAATTGATGGAACTGTAAACAATACAAGCAATGTAACCAACATTCGTCTGTTGCTGAGTGCTATTTACAAGTTTTAAGTTCGTTGTAAATGAATGAATTGAAAAAAGACTGTCGTATTTTGCGATGGTCTTTTTTTTACATTCAATAATTAGATGCTTTTAATCAACCGCAAAAGTCGCAGAGGAAACAGCCATGCAGAAGTCCGCAGAGGATTACCGATAAATATTGAAGCAATCCATTCTTCTATAATCCCTATCTTTGCAGCCTCAAACAAAAAATCATGACCGATTTCAAAAATCTGAGAAAAATCACAACCCACGTTCTTCAGGAAATGAAGCTCAATGGGGAAAAAATAACCATGCTTACCGCTTACGATTTTTCGATGGCAAAAATCATCGACAAAGCGGGCATCGATATTATTTTGGTGGGCGATTCGGCATCAAATGTTATGGCTGGATTCGACACCACTTTACCAATCACTCTCGATAACATGATTTACCATGCTTCGTCGGTTGTGCGTGGAAAAGTAAGAGCTTTGGTTGTAGTCGATTTGCCTTTCGGAACCTATCAGGGCGACTCGAAAGAAGCGCTGCAATCTGCAATTCGCATTATGAAAGAATCGGGAGCCAGCGCAGTAAAAATGGAAGGTGGTCGCGAAATCATTGAAAGTGTTGAACGTATTCTCACTGCTGGAATTCCAGTGATGGGACATTTGGGACTTACGCCACAATCTATTTACAAATTTGGAACCTACACCGTAAGAGCAACCGAAAGCACCGAAGCTCAACGCCTGCGCGAAGACGCTTTGTTGCTCGAAGAAGCTGGTTGTTTTGGAATTGTTCTTGAAAAAATTCCTGCTGTTTTGGCCGGCGAAGTGAGCAAAAGCCTGAAAATTCCAACTATTGGCATCGGAGCTGGTCGTCACACCGACGGACAAGTGCTTGTGCTTCACGATATGCTTGGAATCAACCAGGAGTTTTCGCCTCGTTTCTTGCGACGCTACCACAATCTGTTTGCCGAAATCACAGGAGCAGTTACCAACTACATTCACGATGTGAAAAACGAAGATTTTCCAAACGATAGAGAACAGTATTAGGAGTGGACAGT